>JAHBSN010000438.1 GCA_019639095.1 Actinomycetota bacterium | reverse complement strand
CTCGCCGGCTGGTCGAAGCTGCCCGCCAGCTGATCGAGGTCTGGACGCGCCGGTGGGCCGGCCCTGAGCGGAGGCCGGCCCACCGGGGTGTGGGGGATCTGGGTGGTGCGGGTGCGTCAGGCGGCGTCGCCCGGGGCGAACACCCGGGTGCGCCCGGCGGGTGCCGGCGGTGCACCCGGAGCGGCGGCGGTGGCGCCGGCGGGCATGGCCGGCGGCGGTGGGATCGGGAGGCCCTGCTGGCGACTGCGCGCCCAGCGGAGCGCCTCGTGGGCCAGGGCGGGGTGGAGCTTCCAGCGGTGGAGCTGGGTCTCGATGGCCTCGTCGTCCTCGCCGAGCTCGGCCAGGCTCAGGGCGAGGCGGCGGGCCCGGCGGCGCTGGGTCTCGAGATCGGGCGTGCGCAGCGCCTGCTCCTGCCAGGCGGCGTGCTCGTCCTGGAGCGGAGCCGGGAGGCGGGTGAGCTGGACCCTCGTGAGGGGCGGGACCCGGCGGCGCACCTCGATGGCGCTCGACGCCACGGCGCGGGAGACCTTGAACGTGGCCGCCCGCTCGATCGCCCGCAGGAACGGCGAGTTGCGGCCGCCCTTGGTGCCCAGGCCGAGCGACGCCGCCGTGTCGAGCAGCGGCAGGTCGAACCCCTCGGGCTGCTCGTCGAGCGAGGCGGCGATCCGCCGCAGCAGGAACGTCGTGGTCGGTCCGAGGATCGGGAGCCAGAACCGCTCGACGTAGGGGGAGCGCAGGTCGTGGCCCACCAGGTCGATCACCGGGTCGAGCCACGGCGTGATGTGGAGCTGGTCGGTGGGCAGGGTGTGGTCGAGATCGGGGAGCACGGGATCCTCCTGATGGTCGGCCGGGTGGCCGAGGCTGGGGAGCAGCGCCCGTCTGCGATGTTTCATGCACTTTCATGCATCGTGGGCCCGCCGTCAAGCGGCTCGCCGTCGCGTTCGGCGCCTCCACCAGCCGGTGCCGCCTCGAACTCCTGTCGAGAGGGCTCGCCAGGCGGACCGGATCGACGGGAATGCCGGCGAGAGGGCCGCGGTCAGGCCATGCCGTAGGCGCGGGTGGGGCGGATCCGGATCACGAGGCGGCGGTCCTCCACCATGGCGGCGCGGTAGTCGTCCCAGTCTTCGTGCTCGCCCTGGAGCGAGCGGTAGACCTCCACGAGCTCGTCGACGGTGGCGTCGTCGGGCGCGGCGGCGGTGGGGGTCACCTCGGCGTCGCCCTCGAGCACCACGTAGGACCAGAAGTCCTCGGCGGTCACGTGCAGCGACACCCGCGGGTCTCGCCGGGCGTTGGTCGACTTGGCCCGGTCGGCGGTGGCCGAGATGCGCACCACGCCGTCGTCGCCGACGGCGTACATGATGTTCGACGCCTGCGGCCGGCCGTCGGCCTTGAGCGTGAGCAGCACGCCCTTCTGGTGCTGGCGGGCGTAGGCGACGGCGCGGTCGAGTTCCATGGCCCCATCCAACCAGCGGCCTCGGCGACGTGCTCGCCGGAAGGCCAGGCCGGCTCAGAGCTCGTAGCGCACGAAGAACGGGTGGCCGAAGCGGACCACCTCGCCGTCTCGCCACGGGCCCTCGTCGGACCGGGTGGCGATGTGGTGCCAGCCCGCGGCCGAGTTGGTGCCGAAGGTGGGGCAGGCGAACGTGAACGTGAGGTCGTCGGTGCCGTCGGTGTAGGTGGCGGTGCCGCTCGAGCCCGACGGTCCGAGGCTGTCCTGCAGCCAGAACCGGCCCACCTCGCCGGCGCGGATCCGTCCCGGGGGCGGCACCACGAACGAGCCGTAGGTGGCGGCGTCGCGCTCCAGGGACAGGTCCCGCTCGCCATGGGTGTTGTCGATGGTCACGTAGCAGGAGAAGTCCATGCCGGTGGCGCTCACCACGCGTGCCGGCGCCACGTCGACCGGTCGGCAGACGTGTCCGTCGCCCTCGGCCGCCACCTCCCACACCCGGGCGTCGAGCGCGTCGGTGTCGATCACGGCGAACGTGGCGCGCTGGGCCCGCTTGGGGTCGGCCAGGTCCCGGTCGGGCTTGGACGGGCAGTCGAAGCCGGAGTTCAC
>JAHBSN010000437.1 GCA_019639095.1 Actinomycetota bacterium | reverse complement strand
TTGGTGGGCGAGCGCCGCTCGGCGCTTCGGGAGGCACCATGCGCTCCGGCTCGTGAACGAACCGTGAACGCGCCGACGAATCGCGATCAGGCCTCGCGCAGGCGGTAGCCGACCCGCCAGATCGTCTCGATCGACTCGGTGCCGAACGGCTTGTCGATCTTGGATCGCAGCGACTTCACGTGGACGTCGACCACGTTGGACATGCCGTCGAAGTTGAGGTCCCACACCTTGTCGAGGATCTCGGCCCGGTCGAGCACCTCGCCGGCGCGCCGCATGAACAGGTGCAGGAGCGAGAACTCCTTCGGCCGCAGCGACACCACGGCGTCGCCCCGGCGGACCTCGCGGGAGGAGGGGTCGAGGGAGAGATCGCCCACCTGGAGCACCACGGGCCGTTCGGTCGGAGCCCGCCGTCCGAGCGCCTCCAGCCGGGCCGAGAGCTCGGCGGCGGCGAAGGGCTTGGTGAGGTAGTCGTCGGCGCCGGCGCGCAAACCGGCCACGCGTTGGTCGACGGCGCTGTTGGCGGTGAGCATGAGGATCGGCATCCAGCGCTCGCGTGCCCGAAGCTCCTGGCACACCGCCAGGCCGTCGGTGCCGGGCAGCTCCCAGTCGAGCACCACGAGGTCGAAGTCGAAGTCGGTGGCCATCCAGAGGCCCTCCGGACCGGTCTCGGCTACCTCCACCGTGTGGGTCTCCTGCACGAGCATGGAGCGCACCATGGCCGCCAGGTCTCGGTCGTCCTCGACCAGCAGGACCCTCACCGGGCCGCGATCCCGCCCGGTGGGTGCTCGCCGTCGGCCGCCGCTGGCTCGGTGAGGTCGACCACGGCGCGCACCCGCGCCGCGGCCTCCACCACCTGGGTGGACGTGTAGGGCTTGCGCAGCACCTGGTGCCCGGCGGCCTCGACCGCCCGGCGCACCGTGGGATCCCACTGGCCGGTGGCCACGAGCACGGGCAGGTGGGGCTGACGCTCGCGGAGGCGGGCGGCCAGCTCGATGCCGGTCCGCCCGGGCAGGACTACGTCGGTGAACAGCAGGTCCAGCGGGCGCTCGCTCGCAGCGGCGTGCTCCTCGGCGGCCTCGGCGGTCTCGGCCCGGATCACCTCGTAGCCGGCGCGCACCAGGATCTGGGCCGCCATCTCGAGCAGGGGGACGTCGTCCTCCACCACGAGGGCGAGCGGCGATCCCGGGGTCGGGGGGCGTGCGGGGTCGGTCATCGGTCCATCGGCTCCAGCAGCCCTATCGGTCGATCGGCGCCGGACGTGAAGCCCCTCGTCGGTCGGGACCGGTGAGGACCACGGTGTGCGATCGGCCGAACACGGGTAGCGTTCATCCGGGCGCCCGACGGGGAGCCATCCGAGTCGGCGACCGAGCGGCGGACAAGTGGCACAACGGACCGACCCGGGCGAGTCGGCCGACGGCATCCTCGGCGCGGCCCGACGGCCCATCGACTCCGTCTCGGTGCCGGCGGTGGTGGTCGATGGGGCGGGCGTGGTTCGGGCCACCAACCAGGCCTGGCGGCTCTTCGGCGAGCTCAACGACGCCGACCCCGTGGCCACCGGTCCGGGAGCCGACTACCTGGCCGCGGCGGGCGGTGCCGAGGATTCGGAGCTGGTCGAGGGCCTTCGGGCCGTGCTCGCCGGCCGCCGGGTGTTCTTCGAGCGGGAGTACCTCTGCCCGTCGCCCACCGAGGACCGGTGGTTCCTCATGCGGGCCGTGTCGATCCCGGTCGACGACGCCATGGGTGCCCTGGTGGTGCACCTCGACCGGACCGCGGAGCACCTCGCCGCCGCCGGCGACGACGGACCGTCCGCCGATCCGGTCACCGGCCTGGTGGACCGGGCGACCGCGGCGGCCATCGTGGAGGAGCGCATCGCCCAGGGCGAGGTGGTGCCCGCCGGGTTGGCGGTGACCACGATCCACCTCCGGGGGCTCGACGACGTGGTCCGAGCGCTCGGCGACAAGGCCGGCGAGAAGGTCCTGGTCCAGGTGGTGGCCCGCGCCAACCGCCTGGTGCGGCGGGGCGACGTCCTGTGCCGGTCGGGCCCGGCCACGCTCACGCTGGTCCGGCCCTCC
>JAHBSN010000436.1 GCA_019639095.1 Actinomycetota bacterium | reverse complement strand
CTCGGCCCACGCCTCCACGGCGGAGCTGAACCCGAGGTCGGCGCCGAGCCGGAAGGCGAGCTCGGCCGCGATCATCCAGTCGGGGCGAGCGGTGCCGGGCGGCGTGACCTTCTGGCGCACCGAGGTGATCCGACCCTCGACGTTGGTGGTGGTGCCGTCGACCTCGGCCGGACCGGCGGCCGGCAGCACCACATCGGCCTGGCGCGACGACGCGTTGAGGATCGTGTCGACGGCGATGATCGACCGGGCGCCCTGGAGGCCACGCCGGGCGAGCTCGGCGTCGGGGAAGTCGGTGAGCGGGTCGGCGCCGAGCAGCACCAGCGTGTCGATGCGGCCCTCGGCGGCGGCGGCCAGGATCTCGGCGGTGCCCATGCCGGCCTCGGCGGGCACCGAGCCCCAGGCCTCGGCGAACCAGGAGCGACCGTCGTCGAGCGCCACCCGGCCCGGCAGCAGGCCCGGGGCCAGGCCGAGGTCGAGCGCGCCGTGGACGTTGGCCCGGCGCAGGCCCGAGAGGAACCGGATGTGGGGGAACGCCTCGAGCAGCAGCGCGGCGGCGGCCACGGTGGACGCGTCGGACTCGGCCAGCGAGCCGCGCCCGAGCAGGACGGTGACGTGGTCGCCGGTGAGGGCGGGACGCACCGCGGCGAGGGCGCCCGTACCGTCGACCAGCTCGGCCACGAGGTCGTGGACCGCACCGGGGACGGTGCGCACCGAGTGGGCCGCCAGCGACGAGAGCGAGGTCTCGGTGGGCGAGAGCTCCACGAGCGTGGCGCCGTGGCGCGTGACGGCGTCGCGGATGCGCAGGAACAGCACCGGCAGCTCGTCCTTCGGGTCCGAGCCGAGCACCACGATGGTGGAGCCGGGTGCGCAGGCCTCGTCGATGGTGGCGCGGGGCAGCCCGGCGAGCAGGTCGGCCGGGAGGCCGTCGCCCAACTGGGCGTCGACGTGGTCGGTGCCGATCACGCCCTTGGCCAGCTTGGCCCAGGCGTAGGCGGACTCGTTGGTGAGGCGGGCGCCACCGATGACCGCGGTGCCACCGGGGCCCGATCGGTCGATGCCGGCCTTGATGGTGCGGGCGGCCTGGGCCAGCGCATCGGCCCAGCGGGCCTCGCCGAGCGTGCCGTCGGCGCCCTTCACGAGCGGAGCGGCGAGTCGCTCGGGCGAGCCGACCGCCTCGAAGCCGAAGCGACCCTTGTCGCACAGCCAGCCCCAGTTGACCGGGTCCGAGTCGACGCCGGCGTAGCGGAGCACCTCGTTGCGCGACGAGTCGATCACGATCCGACAGCCCACCGAGCACTGCTGGCAGGTGCTCTCGACCACGTCGAGGTCCCACGGCCGGGCCTTGAAGCGGTACGGCTTGGCCGTGAGGGCGCCCACCGGGCAGATCTGCACGGTGTTGCCGGCGAAGTACGACGCGAAGGGGTGGTCCGGGAAGGTGTTGACCTGCGTGCCGTTGCCCCGGTCCTGGAAGTGGATGAGGGTGTCGCCGGCCACGTCCTTGGCGAAGCGGGTGCAGCGGTCGCAGAGGATGCACCGCTCGCGGTCGAGGTAGACGTGGTCCGAGATCGAGATCGGCTTCTCGTAGTGCCGCTTCTCCTCGACGAACCGGCTCTCGCCGGGGCCGAAGGCGATGGTGTGGTCCTGCAGGGGGCACTCGCCGCCCTTGTCGCACACCGGGCAGTCGAGCGGGTGGTTGAGGAGGATGCCCTCCAACACCTGCTCCTGCGCTCCCTTGGTGCGCTGACTGGACGTGACGATGACGGTCCCGTCCTTCACCGGCGTTTGACAGCCGGGCACGACCTTCGGCGGCACGACGACACTGCCGTCGGGCTTGCGCTCGCCGACCTCGACCAGGCACATGCGGCACGACGCGACCACGGTCAGCGCCGGGTGCCAGCAGTAGTGCGGGATGAACACGCCCGCCTGGCCGGCCGCCTGGATGCAGTTCATCTTCGCGTCCCCGATGTCAACGGGGATGAGTTGAACGTCCTGGTTGCCGATCTTCGCCGCGACGAGGTCCGCGGGCGGCTTGCTGTTGGGCGTCGATTGGTAGGTGACGAAGACGGTGGCCATGTC
>JAHBSN010000435.1 GCA_019639095.1 Actinomycetota bacterium | reverse complement strand
CCGGGTGCCATGTGGACGATGCCGGTACCGTCGTCGTCGGTGACGAAGTCGCCGCTGAGCACGACGAAGCAGTTCTCCCGGCCGGCGAAGTAGGGCAGCAGCGGCTCGTAGGCGAGCCCGGCCAGCTCCGCTCCGGTGAGGGTGCCGAGCACCTCGTGGTCCTCGCCGAGGTCCTTGGCGTAGCGCTCGAGCGCGCCCGAGCCGATCAGCACCCTGGTGCCGGCTCGTCGTCCGGAGCGGACCTCGACCACCGAGTAGCCGATGTCGGGGCCGGTCGCGAGCGCCAGGTTGGACGGCAGGGTCCACGGCGTGGTCGTCCACGCCCAGATCTCGGCCGGTCCGTCGCCGAGCAGCTCGGCGACCCGTCCGGTGCGCCCGTCGGCGGCGACGGTGAACGCCACGGTGAGAGCGGGGTCCTGGCGGGGGCGGGTGGCGTCGTCGAGGCGGATCTCGAAGTTCGACAGCGGCGTCTCGGCGCCCCAGCTGTAGGGCATGACGCGGTAGGCCTGGTAGATGAGGCCCTTGTCCCAGAGGGACTTGAAGGCCCACAGGACGCTCTCCATGAAGGTGAGGTCCATGGTCTTGTAGTCGTCCTCGAAGTCGACCCACCGGGCCTGGCGGGTGACGTAGCGCTCCCACTCGGCGGTGTAGCGCAGCACCGACGTGCGGCAGTAGTCGTTGAAGCGCTCGATGCCGAACTCGGTGATGGCCTTGTGGCCCTGGATCCCGAGCTCCTTCTCGGCCTCCATCTCCGCCGGCAGCCCGTGGGTGTCCCAGCCGAAGCGCCGGGCCACCCGGTGGCCGCGCATCGTCTGGTACCTCGGCACGACGTCCTTGACGTAGCCCGTGAGCAGGTGCCCGTAGTGCGGCAGGCCGTTGGCGAAGGGCGGGCCGTCGTAGAACACGTACTCGGCGTCGGCGGGGCGCTGGTCGACGGAGGCCTCGAAGGTGCGATCCGCCGCCCAGCGCTCGAGGATCCGCCGCTCGATCGCCGGATAGTCGGCGCGAGTGGGGACCTTCGGGTAGGGGGAGGGGTCGTTCGGGCTCACGGTCGACGAGCCTACCGACCACCCCCAACCGGCCCCGAAGGCGTTCGGCCCCCACGACGGGCGCGCGAGGATCGACGGGTGCGCCACGCCCGGTTCGACGTCGCCTTCCTCTCGATCGAGGGCGTCGACCTGCCGCTGCGGGCCGCCTACCTGCTGGTGGCCGAGCGAGCCGAGCTCGACCGGGCCGAGTGGGAGTGCATCGCCTACGGGCTCGACCGGGCGCCGCTGCCGGAGGGTCGGCACCCGGTGGTGGTCACCACGCTCGACGGCCGCCGCCTCGAGGGCCACGCCGTGCTGGTGCGCTCCGTCGAGGGCGCCCACGTGCTCCGCGGCGACGGTCCGCTCGCCGGCCTGGGCGAGGGCGATCTGCGCTGACCGCCGCGGGCCGGCCGGTCAGAGCGCCCGGGCGAGCAGCACCACCGCGGCCACGAGGGCGAGCACGCTCGTGGCGAGCCAGGCCCACAGCGACACCACCACCGCGAGCCAGGTGGCCCGCAGCCGCTCGGGGAGGAAGGGGACGAGGAGCGGGTGCCGCTCGGGGTCGGGCCGGGCCTGGCCCACCACGGTGCTGGCGAGGCGCAGCACCCCCAGCCCGCGGCCGAGGCGGCGGCCACCGGGGCGGCCCCGGCGGGTGGGGAGCTCCCGGGTGCGCAGCGTGCGGGCGAGGGTGGCGAGCTCGGCGCTGGAGCGAACCCGCGTGACGAGGTCGCGGGCCTCCTCGGCCACCTCGCGCGGGTGCGACGCCGCCGCGGCGAGGGCGCCGGTGCGGCGGACGACGTAGAGGGGCGCCACCACCGCCGGGGCGCAGATCGCCAGCACGACCACCGCGCCGACGATCGAGCCGCCCCACGCGGCCAGGCCCAGCACGAGGGCGAGCACGCCCGTGGCCGCCGCCAGCGCGGCCACGACCCGGATCGCCCGCCGGAGCCAGCCGATCGCCCGAGCCAGCGATCCGCCGTCGCCCGCGGCCAGGCGGGCGAGGACCTCGTCGGCCGGATCCGGCTCGGCGGTCGGGTCCAGCGGCGAGCTCACGGGCGTCCCCGGCC
>JAHBSN010000434.1 GCA_019639095.1 Actinomycetota bacterium | reverse complement strand
TGTTGCCCAGCGGGGTCACGAACAACTCGGGCGGCGGACCGTCGCACGGGGCCAGCACACGGGTCTCGTGCCCGCGTCGACGCATGGAGCGCGCCAAGGCGAGGACCTGGCCCTGCACGCCGCCGGGCATGGTCAGGCTGTACGGGCAGACCAGGCCGATGCGCATCGGCGGCACCCTACTGCGGGACGCCGGAGCCCTCGGCGGCCGGACCGGAGCCGTCGGCGGCCGGGCCGGTCCCGTCGGCGGCGCCCAGCGCCACGACGTCGCTCGGCCAGTTGGGCTGGAGCAGGTGCCACTGCTCGGGGGCGACCCGGATCAGGTCCTCCATCGCGAACGCGAGGTCCTGGGTGACCCGGGCGACGTCGTCGCGCAGGCGGCCCTGGCGCGACGTGTCGAGCGGCGGGAGGGCGATGCCCTTGTGCCGGCCGCCCTCGAGCCAGACGGTGGAGGCGATCAGCGGGGCGCCCGATCGCAGGGCGAGCGTGGCCGGACCGCCGGGCAGGGTGGTGCGCTCGCCGAAGAACTCGACGTCGATGCCGCCGCCGGCGACGTCGCGGTCGGACATGAGCGTGAGGATCCGGCCCTGGGCGAGCGAGGCGGCCGCCGCCGCGCCGGCCTTGGGCCCGAGGGGGATCACCTCCATGCCCAGGGCCTCGCGCAGCCCGACGAACCACCGGGCCAGCTCGGGCGGCTCCACCGGTTCGACCACGGCCGAGACGGGGATGCCCTGGAACGTCGTGGTCCAGAACGCCGCCCACTCCCAGAGGCCCAGGTGCGGCATGCACAGCACCACGCCCTTCCCGGCCTCGTAGCCGGCCCGGATGTGCTCGAACCCCTCGGTGTCGAAGTTGGCGTCGAGCACCTCCGGTGGCGTGCCCGGGAGGCGGAACGACTCGGCCCAGTAGTACGCGTAGGACTCGAACGCCTCGGCCACGGCGGCGCGCAGCTCGGCCGGGGTCAGGTCGGGCCGGACCCGCTTCTGGTGGCGCGCCACGAGGTGCGCCCGGTCGGCCATGGCCCGGCGGGCGATGGCCCCGGCGACCTGGGCGGTGGGCGTGAGCAGCGGTGGGGGGATCCGGCGCGCCACCGCGCTGCCCGTCCGGTAGGCGACGTACGCCGGGTGGGGCAGGTCCAAGGGACTCAGCGCGGGGGTCGGAGCTGGGTGCGCCGCCGCACCTGGCGCGTGGTGGAGCGCGCCACCCGCCGGTCCTGGGCCCGCGTGCGCGCCCGCGTCCGCATGGTTCCCCGGCTCGCCAGCACCGGCGTGGCCTGGGTGGCCTGGGCCCAGACCTTGGCGAACCGCTGGCCGGCGGTCACGAGCGTGAGCACCAGCATGATCCAGAGGATCGGCACGAGGAACTGGTTGAACAGCAGCCCGATCCCGAGCGCGATGAGCCGCTCGGCGCGCTCCATCAGCCCGCCCTTGGCGTGGAACCCGAGCGCCTCGGCCTTGGCCCGCTCGTAGGAGATCAGCATCGAGGCGCCCAGCACGGCCATGGGGAGCACGGCCAGCCGGCCCGGCTGGGTGGTGGCGAGGTACCAGGCCACGCCGCCGAAGAGCAGCGCGTCGGTGAAGCGGTCGGCCACGGAGTCGAAGAAGGCCCCACGGGTGGAGGCCGTGCCCGACGCCTTGGCCACCGCACCGTCGAGCAGGTCGGGCAGGGCGGTGAGCACGAGCAGCAGCAGGCCCAGGCGCAGCGCCCCGTTGCCGATGGCCACCGACGCCGCGAGCGCCATCAGGATGCCCAGGAGCGTGAGGTGGTCGGCCGTGATGCCCGTGCGCTTCAGGCTCTGGCCGACCGGCTTCAGGGTGCGCTCGGCCTCGGCCCGGAATCGGCCGTCGAACATGTCGTCTCCTCCAGGGAGTCGGTGTGCTTGCAGAAGTTAGCAGCTTCGTCGGACGACGGCTCGCACGTTCGCCGATCCTCTACCCCGACGACGCTCGCGACATGCGCTCGGCAGGTCACCGACCGTGGTCGGGTCGCCCGGTACCCTTCGGCCCGGCGGGATCGACGAAGGTCGCCGGTCTCCCCGCGGGAGGGCTCGTGACCATGCCGCCACCTCCAGGAGGATCGTCGCCCCCACCGGGCTGGGTGCCTCCGCCCACGCCCGGCGC
>JAHBSN010000433.1 GCA_019639095.1 Actinomycetota bacterium | reverse complement strand
GCGGTCCGTCCGGTCCGGCCACCTGCACGACCCCCTCGGGCACGGTGCCGCAGGCCCAGCCCCGGCCGGGCGGGAGGGCGGCGGCGAGGTGCCGCGGGACGCGGGTGCCGAGGAGGTCGCCGTCGAGGTCGGGGTCGGGTGCCAGCAGCAGCCCACAGCGATCGGCCCGCAGCTCACGGGTCCAGTGGCCGTAGGCGGAGCGCAGCCGATCCGAGCGCGCCGACGCCACCACGTGGCGTTCCGGGTGGCGCTCGCCGGCCAGTGCGCCGAGGACCGGGTGGTCGTCGGCGGTCCGATCGGCGTCGTCCACCAGGACGAGCTGCGGGCCGGTGCGGTGCAGCAGGGTGGAGAGCTCGTCGGTGGGGAGGTGGTGCTCGATGCCGACGGCGCGCCACGGGGCGGGGTCGATGCTCACCGCCGCCACGTGGACGCCGGCTGCGAGCGCCGTGCGGGCGATGCCGACCAGCGCGGTGGTGCGGCCGCTGCGAGGCGGGCCGGCCACCACGGCGTGTCCGCCGGGACCGAGGCGGAGCACGGCCGGGACCAGGCCCTCGTCGGCGATGCCGATCGGCAGCGACAGGGTGCCGTCGTCGCCCACCTCGGCGGGACCGAGCTGGCGGCGGTCGACCCGAGGGGGCAGGTGGCCCACGGCGGCGACGTCGGGCGACGAGGGACCGTGGCGACCGGCGAGCACGGCGACGGCGGCGGCCAGCCCCCGAGCGGGGCGGGCCACCTGCACGAGGTGCGGACCGTCGGCGGCGATCCCCCGTCCTGGTGGGAGGTCGGGCACCGCAGCGGCCGGGATTCCGAACGCGGCGTGGTCGGCCCGCTCCCCGAGCCGCAGCACCAGGCGCTGGCGGCACGCGGCCACCACCCGGTGGGGAGCGCTCGCCACCCCCTCGGCGGTGACGAGCACGTGGATCCCGACGCCGCTCCCGTCGGCCAGCAGGGCCAGGAGGCGATCCCAGGTGCCGCTCGGATCGGTGTCGGGCCAGCGAGCCCGGAACCCGCCCAACCCGTCGACGACCAGGAGGCGGCGGACGGTCGGCGCCCCAGGACCCCGCCCGCCTAGGTGGGCGCGCCGTCGCGCCAGGTCGTCGGTGAGGTCGGCCAGGAGGCGGCGTTGGCGCTCGACGTCGTCGGCGCCGATCACCGCGCCCACATGGGGCAGGCCGGCGAGCGGCGCCAGGCCGCCGGCGCCCACGTCGACCACGTGCACGTGGCACCCCCGGGGGTCGAGGGCGGCGGCGGCCAGGACCGCGGTGGCGGCCAGCGTCGTGGTGCCCGATCCCGGCAGGCCCACGGCGAGGAGCGGGCCCTGGTCGAGCTCCCAACGCCAGGGCTCGTGGCGCTGGAGCTCCGGACGGTCGGCGCGGCCCAGCACCAGCGCGACGGCCTGCGGCGATGCGCCCTGGACGGTCGTGGCCCGGTCCAGGTCGAGGTCGAGCGGCAGGGGTTCGGGCCAGGGCCGCCGGGGCGGGCCGTCGCCCACCCGGCCCCACGCCTCCACGGTCGCGCCCACGAGGACGTCGAGGTCGGACGGCCCGGCGCTGGACGCCGTCGAGCCCTGGTCGCGGGCGTCGGCCGGCCCGGACCCGACGATCGCCAGCGGCTCGACCGCCACCGGAGCCCCGACGTGCTCGGCCCCCTGGCCGCGTCGGGCCCGGTTCGGCGCGGTCGAGCGCGCCACCTGGATCGCCACCAGCTCGCCGGGCCCGAGCCGCACCAGGGCTCGGCCCGGTGTGGCGCGGGGCAGGGCGGCCGCGCCGGGGGCATCGACCACGTCGGTGCTGTCGGCGGCGTCGTGCACGCGCAGCGCCACCCGCAGCGCGGTGTTGGCACGTATCCGCTCGCTCACCGCGCCCGACGGGCGCTGGGTGGCCAGCACGAGGTGCACCCCGAGGCTGCGACCCCGCTGGGCCACGCCCACCAGGGAGTCGACGAAGTCCGGGAGCTCGGCGGCGAGCGTGGCGAACTCGTCGACCACCACCACCAGGCGGGGCAGGGCGGGGCCGTCGGGGTCGCGGCGGCGGAGCTCGGCCAGGTCCTCGGCGCCGGCGGCGCGCAGCCGCTCCTCCCGGTGACGCAGCTCGGCGTACAGGCAGCGCAGGGCCCGGGCG
>JAHBSN010000432.1 GCA_019639095.1 Actinomycetota bacterium | reverse complement strand
GGTGTTGCCGCCGTTGAGGCCGTTGGAGCCCGACGGTCCCGAGCCGGGTCCGTTCGCGGTGATCTCCAGGTTGCCGGCTGCGCCGCCGGCGCCGGCCGCGGTGCCGGCGCAGCTGCTGGTGCCGCCGCCTCCGCCGCCTCCGGCCACGACCACCTCGGTGCCCGCGCCCGGGTTGCAGGCGGCGCCGATGCACACGGCCGACGAGCCGCCGCCGCTACCGCCGCTGCCGCCGATGACCGGCTTGAACGCCCAGCCGCGGCCCGAGCCGCCGCCGCTGCTCCAGCCGGGGACGCTGGCGGTGTTGTCGAAGTCGCCGCCGTCGACGCCCGGGCAGCCCACCCGAGCCGAGATCTGCTGGCCGGGCGTGACCGCGAAGGTGCCGGTGGCGATGCCGCCGTCGCCCGGGTTGCCCTTCTCGCCGGAGCTCTGGTTGCCGCCCCGGCCGCCGCGGCCGCCCTTCACCACGACGCTCATCGAGTACACGTTGGCGGGCACGGTGGTGAACTGCAGCGAACCGCACTCCCCACCGGGGGTCCAGACCACCTGGGCGGCGCTGGCGGTGGTGCTGCTCCCCACCACGAGGACCACGGCGGCGAGCAGGCCGAGCGCCCCGGTGACGGCCAGCACCCCCCGTCGCTCCCGGAGGCGTCGTGCCCCCGCGGCGGTGCGTGAACGGTCGGTCGTCGGCATCGGTTCCCCCCGGAATCGCCTGTTTGGGTCGTGAAGTGCCCGGGGCATGTTCGCACACGTTGCCCCGCCTTCGCCGCACCCGGGCGCGGCGCCCGGGTCCGATCGCTGCGATCGGAGGCAGCGTCGACTCGGCCCACACGGTCGGCGCGGGTGCGCAGCCCGTCCCTGGCCGGCCCCCTGCGCACACGCACACGGCTGAGGGCGGTTCTGGTCGTCAGAGGCTGCGGAGGTGGGTGAGCACGCCTGGCGTGCTCGGGTGGCGCAGCTTGGCCAGGGCCACCTCCTCGCGCTCGCGCTCGGCCTCGAGGTCCAGCCCGATCAGGCGGGCGGTGTCCGAAGGCGACAGCGCCGGTCCGCCGGTGAGGCCGAGGCGGAGCTCCACCACGCGGCAGTCGTCCTGGTGGAGGTGGCCGAGGGCGGTGAGCAGCGTGGGGTCGGCCGGCTGCGGGCCGCCGAGGCCGGCCTCGAACCCGGCGGGGTGGCGCTCCACCTCGCGCATGGCCCGCTCCACCCACCAGCGGGCGAAGGCGCTGAAGGGCAGGCCGCCGGTGGGGTCGTAGCGGTCCACCGCGCGGCTCAGCGCCTCGTCGCCGGCCGCGAGGAGGGCGGCGGTGCGGTCGAGCGGGGCGTCGTGGCGGCGGGCCAGCGACACGACGAGGCGCCGGGTGGAGGCGATCAGCGCGGCCCGGGCCGCCTCGCCGCTGCGCACCTGGTCTCGGAGGCGGGCCGTGAGCTCCAGGTCGGTGACGCCGCGCCCGCCCAGTGCCGCCAGCTCGTTCTCGGCGGCCCGGCCGGCGGCCACCTCCGCGGCGGCGGCCAGCTCCTGGGCGGCGGTGAGGACGGGCGCATCGGCCGCGGCCCGCAGGTGGCGGCGGAGCAGGGCCTCTCGAGCGTCGACCGGGGGTTGGGTGCTCGACACGCTGCCTCCCGGCTCGGCCGGGTCCTCGCCCGGGACGGTCGTTGCGGGAAACCGACGGTACCGTCCCCGCCCGGTCGGATCGGGGATGGCGGCGAGCCCTTGCGCAGTAGGGTTTCGCCCCTCACGGGCGCATAGCTCAGTTGGCTAGAGCGCTGCCCTTACAAGGCAGATGTCGGGGGTTCGAGTCCCTCTGCGCCCACACGGGAATCTGCAGGTCAACGCCCCTGATTGACGGCGCGGACACCTGAGATGGCCGAGCGGTACCCCGTTCTGTACCCCGCTGTCCTACTCGGATGGTCAACTGTCGCCATGGTCGATCGAGGTCGGGGCAGCATCCGGTGGCACCGGGGCGCGTGGGAACTGCGGGTGCAGGTCAACAACAAGCGACCGACGCGGCGGTTCCGCGCCCCGAACTCGCGCGCCGGGCGGGCGCTCGCCTACAAGGAGCTGGACGCCTGGATCCGGGTCCTCGACGCCAACGTCGACGACGTCACGATCGAGAGGGCGATCGAG
>JAHBSN010000431.1 GCA_019639095.1 Actinomycetota bacterium | reverse complement strand
ACGACCTGCTGCACGACGCGGTCCGCGCCCATCGGGGGGCGCTCCCGCTCGAGCAGGGCGAGGGGGACAGCGTCGTGGCGGCGTTCGAGCGAGGGTCCGACGCCGTGGCGGCCGCCGTCGCCGCCCAGCAGGCGATCCTCGCGGAGCCGTGGCCGGCGGGGATCGACGTGCGCGTCCGGATGGCGCTGCACAGCGGCGAGGCGCGGCTGCGGGACCCGGAGAACTACGTGGGCGAGGCGATCATCCGGGCGGCACGGGTGCGCGAGCTGGGCCACGGCGGGCAGGTGCTCGCCAGTCGGGCGTGCGCCGAGGTGGTGGCCGACGCCGTCCCGGCGGGGGTCAGCTTCCGAGACCTCGGGCCGTATCGGCTGAAGAACCTCGGTCGGCCCGAGGAGATCTTCCAGCTCTGCCACCCGGACCTCCCCGACGCCTTCGGTCCGCTCCGGGGCATCGACCAGGTGGCCAACAACCTGCCCACGCAGCTCACCCCGTTCATCGGGCGCGAGCCGGAGCTGGCGCAGGTCCACGCCCTGGTGGAGGACGCCCGCCTGCTCACACTGACCGGCTCCGGCGGCTGCGGGAAGACGCGCCTCGCCCTCCAGGTCGCCGCCGACCTCGTGGAGGTCCACGCCGACGGCGTCTGGTACGTGGAGCTCGCGCCGCTCGGCGGCACGAGCTCGGTGCTGGCGTCGATCGCCGACGTGCTCCGGGTGCAGGCGTCCGCCGAGGTCGAGCTGCTCGACGCCGTGCTGGACCGGCTCCGGGATCGCCGTGCGCTGCTGGTGGTCGACAACTGCGAGCACCTGCTCGACGACGCCGCGGCGACGATCCACTCGCTCCTCCGTGGCAGCCCGACCCTCCGCGTGCTCGCGACCAGCCGCCAACCGCTCAACCTGCCCGGCGAGGTCACGTGGCGCGTGCCGTCGCTGGCGAGCCCCGATCCCTCGGCGATCGCGGTCCAGAACCTCGAGCAGTACGACGCCGTGCGCCTCTTCATCGATCGGGCCGTCCGCAGCCGCCCGAACTTCGTCGTCACCGAGGAGAACGCGCCGGCCATCGCCGCCATCTGCCACCACCTCGACGGGATCCCGCTCGCCATCGAGCTGGCGGCGGCGCGGGTGCGTTCGCTGTCGGTCGATCGCATCCTCGACGGGCTGCAGGACCGGTTCCGGCTCCTCACGGGCGGGAGTCGCGCCGGCCTCCCCCGGCACCAGACCCTCCGGTCGTCGGTGGAGTGGAGCCACTAGCTCCTCGACGACGCCGAGCGCGTCCTGCTGCGCCGCCTCTCCCAGTTCAGCGGCGGCTTCACGCTCAACGCCGCCGAGGCGGTGGCCGGCTTCGACCCCCTGGACGACTACGCGGTGCTCGACCACCTCGCCGCGCTCGTGGAGCGATCCCTCGTGATCCTCGACGACGAGGGGGCCGTCGAGCGCTATCGGCTGCTCGAGACCATCAAGCAGTTCGCCCACGAGCAGCTGGTGGTGGCCGACGAGGTCGCCGACGTGCTCGACCGACACCTCGCCCACTTCGCCGGCGTCGCCGCCGAGGTGGCGCCATTGCTGCAGACCGGCGCCCAGGAGCGCGCCCGAGCGGTGCTCGGCGCCGAGCACGAGAACCTCCGGACCGCCCTCGTCCACGCGGAGGCCGCCGCGTCGGTCGATCCGCTGAGCAGCCTCGCGTTCGACCTCGTCCAGTACTGGTTCCAGGCCGGGCACGCCGCGCTCGGGATCGAGTGGTTGGACCGGGCGGTCGACCGACTCGGACCCGACGACCACCTGTGGCGGGGTCGCTTGCTTTGGGGTCGGGCGCTGCTGAGCCTCTACTACGGCGACTGGGAGGGCGGCGCCGTCGCGGCCGAGGGCGCCGTCGAGTCGGCCACGCGCTCGGGCGACGACCTCGCGCTCGGTCGGGCGATGGACGTGATCGCCGACTTCGGCCAGATGGCCGACCCGCTCGGCCAGATCCCCGCGCTCGAACAGGCGCTCCGGCACGCGACGGCGGCCGGAGACGGCTGGTCGCGGTGCAACATCGCCCAGAAGATCGCCTGGTCCCTGCTCATCGCCGACCGCTTCCACGAAGTGCCGGCGCGACTCGACGCCGCCCTGGCCCTCCTCGACGGCGACCCGAACCCGTTCTTCCTGGCCTGGCACCACATCGGCATCGGCATGGCGGCGG
>JAHBSN010000430.1 GCA_019639095.1 Actinomycetota bacterium | reverse complement strand
GGTCATGGCCGTCCTGTCTACCCCCTTCGGCCGTGCCCCGCCGGGGGAGGTGTGCGATCCTCTTGTCCATGCGATTCCGACGCTCGGAGCTCGCCGCCGCCGTCCTCGGCGCCGCGGCCTGGACCGCCACCGAGTACGGCCTGCACCGCTTCGCGATGCACGAGATGCGCGGCAAGGGGCTGGCATCGGTGGAGCACCTGAAGCACCACGCGGACGTCACCTACTTCTCCCCGGCCTCGAAGAAGCTGCTCTCGGCGGCGGGCACCACCGCGGTGGCCTGGCCGGCGGCCTCGGCGGTGGCGGGTCGGCGTTGGGCCACCGCGTTCACCACGGGGATGATCGCCACCTACTTCGGCTACGAGGTGGCCCACCGGCGCATCCACACCCATCCGCCCCGCAACGCCTACGGGCGCTGGGCGCGCCGCTCGCACCTCCACCACCACTTCGGTGCGCCGATGCGCAACCACGGCGTCACCTCGCCGGTGTGGGACAAGGTCTTCGGCACCTACCAGGAGCCGGGCGTGGTCACGGTGCCCAAGCGGATGGCGCCGGTCTGGCTGCTCGACGAGGCCGGCGAGGTGCACCCGGAGCTCGCCGGCGACTACCGGGTGAAGTCCGGTCGGTCCCGTGACGCCGCCCAGGCCGAGCAGGACCGCGCCGACGCCTTCGCCAACCTGGCCCCGGCCTGACCCACCCGACCGTGACCGCCCCTCCCCGCGCGCCGGAGACCGTGCGCGCCGACGTCGTGGTGGTCGGCGCCGGCACGGCGGGAACCCAGGCCGCGCTGCAGTTGGCCCGCACCGGGCGATCCGTGGTCCTCGTCGACCGCCGCCCCGCCGGGCAGGGCGGCGCCCGCTGGTGCAACGGCGTGGTCGCGTGGCAGTTCGCGCGAGCCGGCCTGGCCCCGCCGCAGCGGCCCGAGCTGCGGGCCGACGGCGGGCCGGTGCACCTCCTGAGCCCGAGCCGCGCCCACCGGGTTCGGATCGACGACAGCCCCATCGCCGAGGCCGACATGCGCCTGCTCGGCCAGCGCCTGTGGTCCGATGCCGAAGCCGCCGGGGTCGACCTCCGCTGGGGCGTGCGCGGCATCCGGGTCCACGTGGAGTGGGGTCGACCGAGGGCGATCACGGGATCGGTCGACGGCGAGGAGGTCCGCTTCGAGGCCGCGCTGTTCGTGGACGCCAGCGGGCGCACCGGCGTCCTGCGCGACGCGGTGCCCGCCCTCGCCGCGTGGTGCCCGCCAGCTCAGCCGGCCGACCTGTGCTCGGCGCAGCACCTCATCCTCGAGGTCGACGACGCCGACGGCGCCCGGCGCTTCCTGAAGGAGGTCGAGGCCGAGCCCGGCGAGGCCGTCGACCACCTCGGCCTGGCCGGCGGGTACTCGGTGGCGGTGATCCGGGTGGAGGAGTCGCTCGAGGAGGTGTCGGTGCTCGTGGGCACGCTCGCCGAGGGCGGCCACGGCAGCGGGCCCGACCTCATGCGGCGCATCCGCCACGAGCACCCGTGGATGGGGCGCTCGGTGTTCGGCGGCGGGGCGCTCATCCCGCTCCGGCGCACCTACGACCGGCTCGCCGTCCCCGGCCTGGCGCTCGTGGGCGACGCCGGCGCGCAGGTGATGGCGGTCCACGGCAGCGGGATCGGGTTCGGCCTCATCGCCGGCAAGGTGCTCGCCGAGGCCACCGCCGGCCACGTCGATCCCGGCTCGCCCGAGGCGATGTGGGCGTACCAGGCCCGCTACCTGCGCGAGTTCGGCCCCATCCTCGGTGCCTACGACGCCTTCCGCCGCATGAGCGTGGCGCTCGGGTCCGACGGCGTCGAGCGGCTGTTCGCCAGCGGCGTGTTCGGGCCCTCGCTCATCGAGCCGGGCCTGCACCAGCGCCTCGGCTCACCGCCGGCCCACGAGCTGGCCGGTCACGCACGTGCGCTGCTCGCAGACCGGGCCCTGGCGGCGGTGGTGGTCCCCGCGTTGGTGCGGGCCGGCGCGTCCCAGCTGCTCTACCGGGCCTACCCGACGCGCCCGTCGGAGCGTGCGTTGCGGACGTGGTCGCGCCTGGCCGGCGTCGTCCTGGGCGCTTGAGGCTCGTGGGCGAAAGTCCCGATCGGGCCGCCGACGGGCGGTAGGTTCCGGCCGTGTCGAACCGCCCCGCCCACCCCGTCGACCTCTTCGACGAGCGCCGCCGACTCGTCGA
>JAHBSN010000043.1 GCA_019639095.1 Actinomycetota bacterium | reverse complement strand
CCACCTCCGGCGGGTTCGAGGTCGTGCCCCGGGTCACCCGACGTCGCGGCGGACCGTTCGCACGGCGCCGGCGGCGAGGGGGAGGGCGACCCAGAGGGCGAGGGAGAACGTGATCTGGGGGAGGTGGCCGGACCAGTCGCTCTCGAGGATCCAGGTCCAGGGGTTGGAGGTGTCGATCCAATCGGCGATCAGCGTCGAGGTCGTGCCAAGGGCGGCGAAGGCGGCGGGGAGGGCGAACGAGGCGGCGATGGCTGCCGCCGAGCTCTGCAGCAGAGCGCCCAGGGCGACGGCGGCGAGGACGTTGACGAACACGAACAGTAGGTAGCCCATGACGGCGCCGGCGCTGAGGTCGGCCTCCAGGGACCGGCCCGAGGCCGACGCCAGCCCGAGTCCGGCGGCAGCGACCACTGCCCCGAAGACCGCACCGGCTCCGCCGAGCAGCACCGACGCCGCCACCTTGGCGCTCAGGACCCGGAGGCGTCGCGGCTCCTGGGTGAACGTGGTGAGGATGCTGCCCTGGCTCCACTCGCCGGTGAGCATCAGGATCGCCACCACCGGCAGCAGGACCGTCAGCCCGAGGCCGGCCACGCGCAGGTAGCTGGCGTGGGTCTGGTCGAAGCTGGTCGGCGAGACGACCGGCACCAGCGCCATCGCCGTGGTCGACAGCGCCACGAGGGCCAGGAGCCAGCGGGCGGCGCGGGTGTCGGTGGCCTTCGACCACTCGACCCGCACGAGCCGGGAGAACGGGATGGGTGCGTGCAACGTGGTCATGCGGCCACCTCCTGGGTCGGGGCCGCCTCGGCGGCGGTGAGGGAGAAGAACAGCTGCTCGAGCTCGTTCGCCTCGGACTGGTGGAGCTCGGTGAGCAGGACCTGGTGGTCGTGGGCGACGCGGGCCAGCAGCTCGGTGGTGACCCGGCCTCCGTCGACGTCGACGGTGAGCGCGTCGCCCGGCCCGGCGACGTGGCCGATGCCCGCAGCCCGGAGCGCGACCACCAGCGCAGCCCGGTCGGGGCTGCGCACGAGGATCGTGGAGCTGGCGAGCAGGTCGTCGAGCCGACCGGCGGCCACCACCGCACCGCTGGCGATGACCACGAGGTGGTCGGCGGTGGCCTGCACCTCGTGGAGCAGGTGGCTCGACAGGAGGACCGTGCCGCCGTGGTCGGCGAAGTCGCGCAGGAGCGTCCGCATCCAGGCGATGCCCTCCGGATCGAGGCCGTTCGCCGGTTCGTCGAGGATCAGCGCCCGTGGGTCGCCGACCAGGGCCTGGGCGACGCCGAGGCGCTGGCGCATGCCGAGGGAGTAGGTCCCGACCCGCTTGTCGGCCGCGTCGGCGAGGCCGACGAGGTCGAGGAGGTGGTCGACCCGCCTCAGGTCCACGCCGGCCAACCGCGCCGCGATCTTGAGCGTGGCTCGACCGCTGCGGCCGGGGTGCATCGCCGACGCGTCGAGCAGCATGCCGACGACGCGGGTGGGGTTGGGCAGCTCGACGAACGGTCGCCCGTCGACGGTCGACGTGCCCTGGTCGGGTCGCACCAGCCCGGCGATCATCTTGAGCGTCGTGGACTTCCCGGCGCCGTTGGCCCCGAGGAAGCCGGTGATGGTGCCGGGTTCGCAGTGCAACGAGACGTCGCGCACCACCGGCTGGGCCTGGTAGCTCTTGGTCAGAGCGGTCGTCGTGATCATGGGGCCAGCGTGCGGCGTCGGGGTGCGCCGGTGCATCGGGCGGACGGCGACGATCCAGCCGCCGAAGTGCGGCTTCCGGGCGCCGAGATCTGGCCGTTCGTCGGGGTCGGCGTCGACCTTCGTCGGTGTTGCGCTCGGACGCGGCGTCGTACGCTCGAACGATGCCGTGGCCCCGCGATCGGACCGTCGACGCCGGTGCCGTGGTGGTCGCCGCCATGCTCGGCGCGATCGTCCTGCGCTTCACGGTGGACGACGTCGCCACGTCGATGACCACCGGCCAGATCACCACCGACGCCGTGCTCGGCGCGGTCTGCTGTACGTCCCTGTGGTGGCGGCGCCGGTGGCCGGTCGGCGTGGCGGTGGCGTGCGTCCTGCTCGGCGCGTTCTCCACGTCGAGCACGGTGGCCGGCCTGCTCGCGCTGTCCTCGCTGGCGGTGCATCGCCCGGTCCGGCCGGCGGCGCTCGTCGCTGGGCTGTTCCTCCCCTCGGCCGTGGTGTGCTCGATCTGGCTCGGGCGCAGCAACACGTGGTCGGTGCTGCTGCCGACGCTGGCGACGGCCGCCGCGGCCATCGCGTGGGGCATGTTCGTCCGCGCCCGCCGTGAGCTGCTGGCCAGCCTGCGCGAGCGGGCCCGACGGGCCGAGGCCGACCAGGCCCTGCGCGCCGAGCGGGCTCGCCTGGACGAGCGGACCCGCATCGCCCGGGAGATGCACGACGTGCTCGCCCACCGGATCTCCCTGGTGGCGCTGCACGCCGGGGCCCTCGAGGTGGCGCGAGACCTGCCGCCCGACCAGGTGCGGGAGAGCGCCGCGCTGCTGCGGTCGACGGCGCACCAGGCGCTGGAGGAGCTGCGCGACGTGATCGGCGTGCTGCGGGAGGAGCCGGGGGAGGGGTCGGCGTCGACCGTGCCGCAGCCGACGTTGGCCGACATCCCCCGCCTGGTGGAGGAGACCCGCCGCTCGGGTGCCAAGGTCGACCTCGAGATGGAGGTGGACGAGCCGGCCGCGGCCCCCGGCCCACTCGGCCGAGACGCCTACCGCATCGTGCAGGAGGCGCTCACCAACGTGAGCAAGCACGCGCAGGGCACCCTCGCCCACGTCCGGGTGGCGGGCGCGCCGAACCATGGCCTGCACGTGTCGGTCCGCAACCCTCCCGTGGTGGGCGCCGACGCCCGGATCGCACCGCCCGGGTCCGGCTCCGGACTCGCCGGCCTGCAGGAGCGGGTCACGCTGGCCAACGGCGTCCTGGTGCACGGGCCGGACGCGTCCGGCGACTTCGTGGTGGAGGCGGACCTGCCGTGGTGAGCATTCGGGTGCTGCTGGTGGACGACGACCCGTTGGTGCGAGCCGGCCTCCGCATGATCCTGTCGTCGTCCGATGACGTGGAGGTGGTGGGCGAGGCCGCCGACGGGGCCGATGCCGTCGCCGCGGTCGAGGCCCATCGGCCCGACGTCGTCCTGATGGACATCCGGATGCCGGAGCTGGACGGCATCGCCGCCACGTCGGCCCTGCGCCGCCTCCCGACGCCACCGCACGTGATCGTGCTCACCACGTTCCAGGCCGACGACCACGTCATGCGCGCGCTCCGGGCCGGCGCCGACGGGTTCCTGCTGAAGGACACCCCGCCCGCCGAGATCGTCGACGCCGTGCGCCTGGTGGCCGCCGGCGAGGCGATGCTCTCGCCGTCGGTCACCCGCACCCTGCTCACCCACCTCGGCAACGACGAGCAGACCGACCGCCGTCGACTGGCGGCCGAGCGCCTGGCGTCGCTCACCGATCGCGAGCGTGAGGTGGCCGAGGCCGTGGGCTCAGGCGCCTCCAACGCCGAGATCGCCGCATCCCTCTACATGAGCGAGGCGACGGTCAAGGCCCACGTCTCCAGCGTCCTCACCAAGCTCGCCGTGGCCAACCGCGTCCACATCGCCATCCTCGTCCACGACGCCCGGTCCTGATCTGGCCTCTGTGGGGCTAGAGAGGATCGTCGGGGTCCACGTCGGCGCGAGCAGGTCGAGGCGTGGCGAGGGCGGCGGCCACGGCCCACGTGGCGGCGGAGGTGAGCGTGACCGCTGCCAGGCGAGGTTCCATCGCGTGGGCGGCATCATCAACGTTGAATCCCCCAGTCCTGCGCAGGAACTTGACCAACTATGACCTGCCCGACAACGCATCCCGTAGCGTGGTCATAGCGGCTATCTTGCCATCGTGCGGTGCCATGGAAGCTGCGACGCGACGAGCCTGCCAGCGCCTTCGGAGTGCCTTTGTGGTGGTCGAGTTGATGGACACCGATCGCGCCGACGATTCGCCAATCTATGGGTCCGTCTACCCTGACGCAGGCCGCCCGATGAGCACCTCTGACCATGTGATCCGTTCTCTCCGCCTCACGCAGCGACCCGGCCTTCCTCATCGGCCGAGAGTCAGCTAAGGCATGTTGATCGGCTGCTCAGCAGGCTTGAAGGCGCTCCCGTGGGATTGCGTTTCAGGGAACCCGTGGCGTCGGCAAGACAGCACTGCTTCGGCGGATCGTAGCGGAGACAGAGATGCTCGAGGGTTTGTCCCTCTGCAGGTTAACTCATTATCCGGCGACCTCTTCGGGAATCCGTCCTTTGACCGAGCGACGCATACCAGGATGTTCCGTTCGCAGCGATCGGCAGTAGGGCGGAGTAGAGATGCGACATTCGCCCAGAGGCCAGGTGCCTTTCACGGGGATGAACATCGAGTACCAGAGGTCATTCTCGAATCGCCGACCAGCCACCGACGCTGCGCGAAGGATACGGAGCTGCACGAAGAGCTAGCCACCCTGATCGTGGTGGTAATGATGAAGTTGACTTCATCCGGGCACCGGAGTGTTGACGAGTTTGTGGCAGGTACCCTCGGCTTGCTGCGCAGCACGACCTTCCAATCAGCTTGGTCGTAGCCGGAAGTGGCTTGCGGTTGCGGCCCTAAGGGGAGAGCGCAACGTTCGTCGAGTCGTTGACGAGCGTTCGTGCCAGTGCAACGCCTCGATGCCTGACGCAGCGCAAGTGCTGGTCAAGACAGCAGCGCGTTGGCAGGCCACCTGGCGGGACGAAGAAGTGAGTCCGCTCGTGCAATACTGGCGAATGGATTCCCGACGACTGCAGCCGGATCATTGGTGCACATCGAGTGCGAAGCCGGCATGACGGTTTCTGAGGCGGTCCAGCCGCAGCGGCCGAGAATCGTAGTTTTCGACCGTTTCCCACCTTCCTGGAGCCGACGCTCACCGTCAACGCCTGATCCGTGACGCCTGGCCGACGGTGTCGAGCCGACGCCCGAATGCCTCACGAAGAACCACATCTTTAGGCCCTCTCGTCGCAAGCCGTTCTAAGCGGGTCGATTCGCTCTTGCTTCACTCCGTGTTTGAGATGAGATGATGTGGGACCTTCGGTTGCTAGCACCTGATTGTGTAGTTGGAATGTGGCTTCCCAAAAGTCTGGCCGATAGCGCAGGGTGACCCAAGCTCGCCTAGATCAGTTCGGGTCCCTTCCTCCGGCCAGCGGGTTGGTCGGGCGCGCCGCCCTGACAGTGATCGATTCCCGGCGGAGTGCAGGCAGTATTACGGCGAGGTTGGTTTCAGTGGCCGCGCCGTGCATCACGAGCGACCGTGCTAGATGCAGGGTGTCCTAACTGCAGCGCTAGTCTGCACACATCGGGGTCAATAGGAATTTGACGTTATGAGAATGCGTTGATCGGTCTGGTGATTTCAAGGTCCCCGTCACCACTGACCCTGAATTCAACTGAGCTTAAGTACAATGAGGCGATTCCAGATTCCGTGGCTCACATTCCATGCTTGCCTGAGTACGAGCACCATTTGAGCGCCGCAACCAGTCACAGCCGATACCGTCTCAGCGAGGATGTCCGTGAGGGCGCTTCGGCGACGAATGGCCACGCAATAGGATGGCTGAACAAGCGCGAAAATCCTGGTGTGATCTCCGCCAGCGTCTCCCGTGGTGCGAAAGTACTACGACATTCGCACGAACGTTCTTAATGAGCGCATGGACATCCGCGCTGTCCGCGCCACCCAACATAAGGAACCGCCGCCGGTCAATCTCGACAAGCAAAAACCTGACGGAGGCTCGGTTTGGCGAGGCGTGGCCGAGCGTGCCGAGGTTCACCACATGTTGCGAGGGCCGGCTATAGCATGTCCAGTTGACATGTCCAAAGCTCCCACCTACCCTCGGTCATCTCAGCTCGTCGTCCTGGTGCTCGTCCAGCCAGCCATATCGACAGCAGCACGGACTGACCATCGGGTTCCTGGCGACGGGTCAAGTGCAAAGCCCGATTCAGGTAGACTCGGTGAGCACCACGCGCCTGAAGCAATTGAAACGCGCCCTCGAATGTGATCAAGGTTCTGTGGGTGGCACGAGAAGATCAAGGGGACCAAGAACAGTACGCTGGCCTGAGCGCACCCGAGTACTGGCATGTGGCGCATTACAGTCGATAACCATCGGCGCCCCAGAGGCGACCACGGCGCAGAGATCCTTGGCCAACGTCGAGAACCCTGACCGTTCCGAGCAATGACCCGACCTATCCGTTCTCGGACTGGAGGGCCGTTTGGCAGTTAGCCATGCCATGCGGTGCATGCGATACAGAATGTCACCCGAGGCGCTCGTGCCAGCTTCGAAGGTCGCACCGTCCCGGCAGAGCCACCGGCATACCGTCGGGGATCGGCATTTCAATTCCATCATCACCGGAAAGGTCCGGGTCCACACCTGGATAGATCGGGCCTGGCGCGATGATGGTTGCTGCTGATCGACCCTCTGAGCAAAGTGGTCAAACGTTGGCCGCGGAATGAATGTCCCGATGTCTGATAGCGGACGTCACCCTCCGCCTACAAACCCCGTAAGGAAGCGGCGTAATACTCGCGATTCGGTGGAACCATGTAGAGGTCGAAAACAGTCGAGTCGATGTATCGAAGATGGTCGTCTGAAGAGCTGCGCCGGACACGAGTCGCTGTCCGTGGTTCCTCTAGCGCCTCAACCAGTTGTGCCAAACCTCCGGGGCAATGGCATTCGACGGTGCAGAGATTCACTGGTAGCCAAGTCCACTGGCATTGAAAAAACAGCCACGCTGAGGCGAAACCACTGAGTGAAACCGCCGCGGCGCTATATCGAGCCCTCAAGGAGTTCGGCTTGGGATGACGGAATGCCAAAGTCGTTGGGAACCACAGAAAAAGTCATCAAGGACTGACGCGAGCGCCACGGAGTGTCCGGAGACCACTGCGCCGGAACCACACCTTTGGCACCATCTGCTTCCCTCAAGGTGTTCGTTGCCAATTGCCGCGCCCGAGATGGTCTGAATTCTGAGACAACTTGGGACCCTCAAGTCGTCCCAGGCGGGTCATTTGAGCGCCTCGTGGAAGGATCGGCACAGTGCCACTGGGAGTACGGTCCGGATCGGACCACTTGCCACCAGAGATGTAGGCCTCCGACTCCGAGAGTGGGCGCGCGATCGGGCATCCCCCGCGTCGAAGGGTGACACTCGAACGGGCGCCGTCGTTTCAGGGAGCGTAGATAGCTGCATAAGTGGTTGCCGAGTTCACGAAGCTGCTGACGTTTTTCCCTTCCCGGTGCGATGTGTCTGAAGAGATAGGGTCGACCTGACCGGCGCTTCTGCGCGTTTTAACACCACGCAGGTAGACTGGCGGGCGCTAAACACGTCGCGAGGCAAGCGCCAAACTCGAATACGTCAAAGTCTTCCCGAAGCCTGGACCGAGAGCCGCTCGAGGCCCTGCTGTTTGCCAAGAGCCTTGGCAACACGCAAAAGGTGAATCCGCCATTGGCCACTTCAGCATATCATGCGGTCCAGAAATGCCTCTTACCCGACCGTGCGACTTGCCACTGCCGGACCACGGGGTTTGAAATCACAACCGTGGCGGGGTCGCCGACGGTTGCCTCTAGGGCGTTGTCCCCAGATCTGCGCGGTACCCTCGTCAGGACCCTCTTGCACGCTGGCGGCAAATTCAGCGACAAAGTTCGTCGGTCCTGGCCTCGGCGCCGACTCGAACAGGCCTATTCGATCGCCACTCGTTGCCATCGCACCGGCGCTGGTGAGCGACCTGGCAGCAGCGAGAGCCTCTTCGCGTGTCGGTCCCCTTCGAGCGCCTCTCGCCAGCCTTAAGTGACCGCCGACGTGCTCATGTCACGGATGAGGGCAGAGGTGTAGGGCGACAAGATCAAGGCTGTCGTCCCCGTAGCCGTGCACGATCATAACTGGTGAGGAAGCCGAGGGTGTGTAGGCTCTGTATCAACTCAATCGGTGCGGCTGCAGTCATGGGGTGCCTTATCTTGGCGCAAGCCGTCGCCCGCTTCTCGGGGGCAGGCGGGGGCACGGGTCCAGTGCGGCGATCGAACTCGGCCAACGAAATGCGGCGGTACGCCCGCCTGCACGCCGAGCCCCTCGCCGTCGAGAGGAGCTTCGCACACCAGCGCCGCGTGATCTGAGCTCGGCTTGTTCGCTCGCCAGTGTGCTCGGCCAACTCCAGGAGTCGATCAAGGCGCCGATCGACCCTCTCGGGCCAGCTGGGACCGACGTCGTGTGCTTCTCTGTGGTGTCGATCAGTCGCTGGTCAGGCTCCGGCCACGACGCATTATATAATGGATCTGACGGAAAGTGGGATCGGACGGTTCGTGGCTCGCGTACTCAGTATTCAGAACCCACTGACAGTCAGACTGCGGCCGCAGGTGTAGATGAGGTCTGCGTGGAAGAGACGCGAACCCAAGATGGCGGGTTGGGGCGAAGTCGATGCCGTCGGTGCAGATGCCGCTGCTGAAGGCCGCCGTCGGTGAAGACGTTGGTGGCGGGCTACGTAGCTGGAGCGGGGTTGTTGAGAAGACGATGTCCAGCCCCTGCTCCCTCGGGGGTGGAGTTCTGGCCCACGTTGGGGAAGCGGTTGAAGAAGTCCTCGCCCATCATCTCCACGAAGCTCGGCATCATCGGCGTGTCGGTGGGGCCGGGGAGGATGGCGTTGACCCGGGTGGTGGCGGCCACCCAGGCCAAGCTTTCACGCCACGTAGGCGCAGATCGCCTCCTTCGAGAAGCCGTAGCCGTTGGGGGCGATGAGCTCGTCGTGGGCGTCGCACCACGCGATGGCGGTGTCGAACCCGTCGGTCTCGAGCTTATACTCCTTTGAGCGTGGGGAAGTTCGGCTGCCACCCCATGCCGGCGGCCGACGAGATGAACGCCACCGACGAGCCCTTCGCCATGGTGGGCAGGATCGCCTCGGTGAGGTGGCGGTGGCCCACGAAGTTGACCCGCACGATCTGCTGGCCGGGGGCGTTGGTGGGCAGCCCGGCGCAGTTGAACAGCGAGTCCACCGGGCCGTCGAGGAGGGCGACGGGGCGTCGATCGACGCGAGGTCCGACAGGTCGCAGCGGTGGAAGGCGGCAACCGGGGCGGACCCGTCGTTGATGTCGAGCCCGATCACCCGGCGCCGAGCTCGGTGAGCAGGGTGGCCGTAGCTGCCCCATGCCCGACGCCGCTGGTGACTACGCAGCGCTTCCCTGGTACTGCAGCAGATCGTCCACGGCGTCCCTCCTGGTTCGGCGAAAATGATGCTTAGTCTTCTGGCGCAGTCGATGTGACTGCTGTGCTCACCGATGATGCCCTTGTTCACTCGAGGTGCGCGCCAACTGCGGCAAGAGGCGCGGACGGGCAGGTTCCCCGGCTGCACCGGTGGAGGCGGAGGCGCGGCACCACCGCCGTGGCGGCGTGAGCCTTCGGTCGGTGGATCCCCACGCCAGCTTGATCACGCTGCCCTCGGGGCCGGGCATGCGGCCGGCGATCATGGCGCCGAGCATGCGCTTGGCGAGCAGTTCGAGCACCCGGACGTCGGTGTAGCGGGCGGCCAGCGCGTCTCGGACCAGGGGCGAGTCGGTGGGCACGCGGCCGTCGGGGCCGGGCTGGCCGGCCTCCTCGATCAGCCGGTCGAGCTTGCGACGCAGGTGGAGGTAGAGGGTGGCGACGCCGGCCCGCTCGTTGGAGAGCGTGCGGGTGGCCACGTTCCAGCCCTCGCCCACCTCGCCGAGCAGCGCCGACCGAGGGATGCGGACCTCGTCGAAGAACACCTCGGCGAACCCGGAGTCGCCGGCCATCGTGCGGATCGGCCGGACCTCAATGCCGGGCAGCGACATGTCGACGAGCAGGCACGTGATGCCCTGGTGCTTCGGGCCGGAGCTGTCGGTGCGGACGTAGAGCTGGCACCAGTGGGCCTTGTCGCCGTTGGAGTTCCAGGTCTTCTGGCCGGTGACCACCACGTCGTCGCCAATGAGCTCGCCCCGGCACCGCAGCGACGCCAGGTCCGAGCCGGCCTCGGGCTCGCTCATGCCCTGGCTCCAGATGTGGTCGCCCCGCAGCATCGGGCGCAGGAACCGCTCCTGCTGCTCGGGCGTGCCGTAGGTCATGATCGCCGGGGCGATGTTGGCCACGCCGATATGCCCACCAAGCCGGGGGCGCCGGCGCGGTCCATCTCCTCGTTGAGGGCGAGCTGCTCGAGGATGCCGGCGTCTCGACCGCCGAACGCCGCCGGCCACGGCGCGCGGCCCAGCCGCCGTCGAACAGCGTGGCGTTCCAGGCCCGCTGCGCCTCGAACGTCTATCGGACGTCGCCCTGTACTGTACGGCCTCACGGACCTCGGGCGTGAAGTGCTCGTCCAGCCAGGCCCGCAGCTCCTTGCGGGCCAGCTCGGCGGCGTCGTGGGCGGCGGCCAGGTCGCTCATCGCCTGCTCCGGCGCCCCGGCGGACCTCGCGATAGGGGATCTCGCGGTCGGCGGCGTACTCGCGGCATGCCGAGCAGCCGCTCGCTGATGATGTTGCGCTGGATCTCGTTGGAGCCGCCACCGAGCGACACGCCCTGGCGCCACAGCGTGGCCCCCGCCACCTGGGCGCCGATCGGCTCGGTGCCCTCGGGCCAGGCCGCCCCCTCGCCCACCAGCTCGAGGGCGATCTCGGTGCGGCGCATGACGTTGCGGCCGAGAACAGCTTCATGAGCGACCCGGCCGGCGGTGGCATCGCCCCGGTGGCCATGCCCTGGGTGATCCGCTGCACCAGCTGCGCGCTCACCAGCTGGCGGACGTGGGCCTCGGCCACGAGCTGGCGGACGTGGCCGTCGTGGGTTCGACCGGTGGAGCGGGCGGCGTCGACCACCGTGGTGTCCGCCCGGGCCGAGTCGTGCCCGATGGAGCGGCCGCTCGTGTAGGGCGACCTGCCGCCCACGGCCATGCTCAGGGTGAGGAGGCGTGGTGGTCCACCCGTCCACGTCGCCCACCACGGCGCTGGCGGGGATGGCCACGTCGTCGAAGAACTCGCCGCAGAACTCATGGACCCGTCGACCCGGCGGATCTGCTCTCTGACGGTGATCCCGGGCTGGTGGATCTCCACCAGGAACATGGTGAGGCCGCGGTGCTTGGGCACGTCCCAGTTGGTGCGGGCGAGGCACATGGCCCAGTCGCTCAGGTACGCCGACGACGACCACGTCTTGGCCCCGTTGAGGATGAACACGTCGCCGTCGCGGTCGGCGCGGGTGAGGCAGCCGGCGAGGTCCGACCCGCCGGACGGTTCGGAGGAACCGCCCGATAGCTCGCCGCCGCGTTGGGTGATGGCGGGCGGCAGCTTCTGCTCGTGGTGCCGGAAGTCGACGAGGGTGGCGGCGAGATCCTGAGCGTGGGCACGTTGAGCGAGAAACGGCAGCTGCCGTAGGGCGCTGACTCCGGCGGTGAACGCCCGTTGGTGCCCCACGGTGAGCCCGAGCCCCGCCGTACTCCTCGGAAGCAGGAGCTGCCGGCGAAGCCGCCGTCCCAGAGCCGGCGTTGAGGCCGCGCCCCACCTCTCGGCGGCCGTCGCTGCGGTCGTTCCAGCCGTCGCCCACCGGCGGCATCGCCTCCGCGAGCCAGCGTCGGGCCCGCTGGCGGAACTCCTCCACCGACTCGGTCACGTCGCTGGCTCCAGCAGCTCGGCGGCGATCCGCTCGGCGTGGTCCTCGGGCGTGCCGTGGGTGGCCCGGTTCACGGTGACGCGTCGCAGGTAGAGGTGCAGGTCGTGCTCCCAGGTGACGCCGATGCCGCCGTGGAGCTGGATGCAGTCCTGCACGAGTTTTGGTGCGGCACCCGATTCAGGCCTTGGCCGCGCCACGGCTCGGTGGCGGCTCGTCGGCCTCGGCGGCCACCGCCCGAGCCGCGCCGACGGCGATGGCGTGGCTGGCCTCGAGCCAGAGCTTCTGGTCGGCCACCCGGTGCTTGAGCGCCTGGTACGACGACAGCGGGCGGCCGAACGAGTAGCGGTCGCCCAGGCATTTGTTACGCGATGAACACGAGGGTCCATGGCGCTCACGCTCGGCACTGAGTGGTTTGGCGACACCGGAGCTGGCGCTCGATGGCCGATTCGGCGCCAGTCAGCCTGAGCAGCCGTCGCATCGACGACCACGCCGTCGAGGTGGACCGCCGCGAACCGCCGCACGAGGTCCAGCCCGCCCAGCGCCTCCACCCGCACCCCGGGGTGGTCGGCGCCGAGCAGGGCTTGTCCCACCCCGCCGGCGTGGCGGAAGCCCACCAGGAGGTGGCGGGCCTGGGCGCCGGCCTCCACCGGCTGGAGGTGGCCCGTGAGCACGAAGCCGTCACCCTCGGCGGTGGCGTCGGCGAGCGCCGCGCCGCACCAAGCCCCCACCTGGGTGCCGTCGAGCAGGCCGGGGAGCACGGCGGTGCGCTGGGCGTCGGTGCCGTGGCGGCTCACGGCTTCGGCCACCACGTTGACCGGCGCGAGCGGGCCGGGGGCGACGCTGCGGCCGAACTCCTCGGCCACCAGCACCAGATCGGCGAGGCCGTGCTCGGAGAGCGAACCGCCGCCGTGGGCCTCGTCGACCAGCAGCGAGGTCCACCCGAGCGCGGCGCCTCGCTTCCACACGTCGGCGTCGAACCCGGCCAGCTCGTGCTCGAGCGCCCGCACTGTGGGGATGGAGCACTCGGCGGCGAGGAACTTGCGCGTGGTCTCCACGAACGCCTGCTGCTCGTCGCTCAGCTGCAGCTCCACGAACCCTCCACCCCTGGCCCTTCCCCGGTCAGGAGGGGGAGTGTATGGTCATCTAACAGTGATGTCACCTCTAGGGAGGCAACGATGCCCACGCGCCAGCTGGACTTCCCGGTGTTCGACGCCGACAACCACATGTACGAGACGCGCGACGCTCTGACCCGCCACCTCCCGGCGCAGTACGAGGGGATCATCAAGTACGTCGAGGTGGAGGGTCGCACCAAGATCGCCGTCAACGGCGTCATCAGCGACTACATCCCGAACCCCACGTTCGACCGGGTGGCCCGGCCCGGCGCGCAGGAGGAGTACTACAAGGTCGGCAACAAGGAGGGAAAGAGCCGCCGGGAGATCATGGGCCGGGGCATGGACGCCCTCCCCGCCTTCCGGTCGCCCGAGCCGCGCCTCGCCCTCATGGACGAGCAGGGCCTCGACCGGGCGATCATGTGGCCCACCCTCGCCAGCCTGGTGGAGGAGCGCCTCCGCAACGACCCCGACGCCATCCACGCCATCATCCACGCCCTCAACCAGTGGATGCACGAGGAGTGGACCTTCAACTACGAGGACCGCATCTTCGCCACGCCGGTGATCACCCTCCCGGTGCTCGACCAGGCCCTCGCCGAGCTCGACTGGGTGCTCGAGCGCGGCGCCAAGATCATCCTCATCCGCCCGGCGCCGGTGCCCGGCTGGAAGGGCCCCCGCTCGTTCGCCCTGCCCGAGTTCGACCCGTTCTGGAAGCGGGTCGAGGAGGCCGGGCTCATCGTCGGCATGCACGCTTCCGACAGCGGCTACACCCGCTACCTCAACGAGTGGGAGGGCATCCGAGACGGCGAGTTCTTCCCGTTCCGCACGCCGTCGGGCTTCGCCGCCATCATCGGTGGCCAGCACCGCGAGATCACCGACACCGTGGCCTCGGCGGTCGGCCACGGGCTGTGCAGCCGCTTCCCGAAGCTCAAGATCATGCCGGTGGAGAACGGCTCGGGCTGGGTGCGGCCGCTCATCGAGGACATGAACAAGGCCTACGAGTTCAACCCGCACATCTTCGACGAGCACCCCGTCGAGGTCCTGAAGCGCAACATCTACGTCCACCCGTTCCACGAGGAGGACACCCAGGGCCTGATCGACGTGATCGGGGTCGACAACGTGGTGTTCGGCTCGGACTACCCCCACCCCGAGGGCATGGCCGACCCGATCAGCTTCGTCGACGAGCTCGAGGGCCTGCCCGCCGAGTCGGTGGCCAAGGTGATGGGCGGCAACCTCGGTCGCCTGCTCGACGTGGCCTGACGCGGTTCGGCGGGCGCTGGCGTGTGGGACTTCTCGACCGATCCGGAGTTCCAGGCCCAGCTCGACTGGATGGACGGGTTCGTCCGTGACCGGATCGAGCCGCTCGACGCCCTCTTCGGGAGCCTGACCTACCACTCGGTCGCCGAGCCGCTGCGCACGATGATCGGCGGCCTCAAGGACGAGGTGCGCGAGCGCGGCCTGTGGGCGTGCCACCTCGGTCCCGACCTCGGCGGCCAGGGCTTCGGCCAGCTCAAGCTCGCCCTCATGAACGAGATCCTCGGACGGTCCAGCTGGGCGCCGATCGTGTTCGGCTGCGCCGCGCCCGACACCGGCAACGCCGAGATCATCGCCCACTACGGGACCGACGAGCAGAAGGAGCGGTGGCTGCGGCCGCTGCTCGAGGGCGAGGTGTTCTCCTGCTACTCGATGACCGAGCCGCAGGGCGGCGCCGACCCCACCATGATCCGCACGCGGGCCGTGCGCGACGGCGACGAGTGGGTCATCACCGGCGAGAAGTTCTTCTCGTCGAACCTGCGCACGTCGTCGTTCCTGATCGTGATGGCCGTGACCGACCCCGACGTGTCGCCCTACCGCGGCATGTCGATGTTCCTGGTCCCGTCGGACGCGCCGGGCATCGAGGTGCTCGCCAACATCGGCCTCGGCCACGAGCCGTGGGGGGAGGGCATGCACGCCCACGTCCGCTACGACGGCGTGCGGGTGCCGGCGGAGAACCTGCTCGGCGGCGAGGGCCAGGCGTTCGTGGTGGCCCAGACCCGCCTCGGGGGCGGCCGCATCCACCACGCCATGCGCGCCGTGGCCATGGCCCGCCGCCAGCTCGACGTGATGTGCGAGCGGGCGCTGTCGCGCCAGACCAAGGGCGAGGCGCTCGCCGAGAAGCAGCTCGTGCAGGACGCCGTGGCCGACTCGTGGATCCAGCTCCAGTCGTTCCGGCTGATGGTGCTGCACACGGCGTGGCTGATCGACCAGAGCTCCACCGCCGAGGCCCGTCGCCAGATCGCCGCCTGCAAGGTGCTGGCCGCCGAGGTGCTCTCCGACATCGCCGGCCGCGCCCAGCACCTCCACGGTGCGCTCGGCGTGTCGAACCTCATGCGGTTCCCCGTCGACGTCGGCACGATGATGGGGATCATGGATGGGCCCACCGAGGTCCACAAGGTGTCCGTGGCCCGCTCGGTGCTCAAGGACCACCGCCCGAGCGACGACGCCTGGCCCACCGAGTTCGCCCCCAAGCGCGTGGTGCGCGCTCGTCGCCGCTTCGACGAGCTCGTCGACGCCTTGCAGCCGAACGACGAGCAGCGAGCCGGCTTCGACCGCCTCGTCCAGGCCAGCGCCGCCGACGACGTCACCGTCGCCCAGATGCAGGCCTACCTCGACGCCACCGCCGGCAACCTCTGACCGCTCAGCGCACCCGGGCGTGGGCGTCGGCGATGAGGGCGGGGAGCATGTCGGCCATCTTGGCGAGGGTGGCGGTGTCGCCCTTCTTGGCCAGGTGCTTGGCGATGAGGGCCATGGCCGCCGCCTCCTTGTAGCGGGTGAGGGCGTGGAACCAGGCCAGGTCGGGGACGGGGCCGCCGGTCTCGGCCTCGTAGGCGGCGAGCAGCTCGGCGTCGGTCGGCATGCCCGAGTCGAGGTCGGCCGGCACCACCGGGTGCTTCGCCTCGTCGGTGAAGAAGAGCAGCCAGCTCAGGTCGATGCGGGGGTCGGAGCGCGACCAGATCTCCCAGTCGATGATGGCGAGCACGTCGTCGCCCGCCGACAGCATGTTGCCCAGGCGGTAGTCGCCGTGGACCACCACGGCGGGCAGCGGCTCGGGGGCGGTGGCTCGCAGCGCCTCGGCGCAGTCCTCGTAGCCGACGCGCACCTCGTCGGGCACGGTGTCGAAGGTGCGGGTCCAGCGGTCGACCTCGCCGACCGGGCTCACCACGTCCTCGTCGCCCAGGCCGATGGCGGCGGGGTCCACGCGGTGCAGCGCGGCGAGCATGCGCACGGCGCTGAACGCCCGGGCTCGGCTCTGCGCCTCGGGCAGGCGCTCCCGCGACGACGCCTCGAGCAGCGGCTCCTGGCACTCGCCGGCGACTAGCGCGGAGGCGAACAGTGGCGGCACGTCGGGCGGGTCGCCGGCGTCGGTGAACAGCAGCGGCGGGACGCCCACGCCGGGCTGGCCGTCGAGCGCGCCGATCACGCGGGCCTGGCGAAGCACGTCGCGGTTGCGCACCGGCGGGAGGCCCGGCGGGGCCACCTTGAGCACGGCGGTGGGCACCTCGGGCGGGCCGTCGACGACCCTCGCCGAGTACACGAGGCCGATGGTGCCGCCCTCCATGGAGCGCAGGTCCACGAGCTCGCAACCGGGCGCCCAGGCCTGCGCGGCGGCGGTGGCGCGCCCCGCCAGCTTGGCCAGGTCGAGCTCTCTCACGTCGCTCCCCGATGCGGCATGATGGGCAAACTAACAACTGCGTCACCTGAGGGGATCGACGACGCGCCGTGAGCCGCAGCACCCACTTCCCCGCGTTCACGCCCACCAGCGGAAGCCTCGTGCGCGAGAGCGCGAAGCGGTGGGGCGACAAGGACTTCGTGGTGCTCGGCGACCAGCGGCTCACCTACGCCGATGCCGACCGGCGCTCGGCCGAGCTCGCCAAGGGCCTGCTCGTGTCGGGCGTGGGCAAGGGCACCCACGTCGGCCTGCTCGCCCCCAACAGCCCCGAATGGGTGATCGGGTGGTTCGCCATCACCCGCATCGGCGGCGTGGCCGTGCTGCTCAACACCTACAACAAGGCCACCGAGCTGCGCCGCACCATCCGCCACAGCGACCAGGCGATGCTGCTCACCGTCGGCCGCCACCTCGGGCACGACTACCTCGACCGCCTCGAGCAGGCGGCGCCCGGCCTCGTCGGCCAGGAGCACGAGCACCTGCTGCTGGGCGAGCAGCCGTACCTGCGCTCGGTGTGGACGTGGGACGCCGAGCCTCGCTCGTGGTGCGGCGACCTGGGTGACCTCGTCGCCCGGGGGAAGGCGGTGGACGACGACCTGCTCGCCGAGGTGGAGTCCGAGGTGCACCCGGCCGACCCGATGGTGGTGGTCTACTCGTCGGGGTCCACGGCCGACCCCAAGGGCGCGGTGCACAGCCACGGCGCCGTCGTCCGCCACGCCCACAACCTCGGCCAGATGCGCGACCTCCTGCCCGACGACGTGCTCTACACGCCGATGCCGCTGTTCTGGGTGGGCGGGTTCAGCTTCAGCCTCGTGGCCGCCATGCACGCGGGCGCCGCCCTCGTGTTCGAGGAGCAGTTCGAGCCCGGCGCCACCCTCGAGCTGATCGAGCGCGAGCGGATCACCCAGGTGCTCGGCTGGCCGCACATGGCCAAGGCGCTCGTGGACCATCCGAGCTTCCCGGACCGGGACCTCTCGTCGATCCGCGCCGGGTCCATGGCCGCCCTGCTGCCCCAGCACCTGCAGGCCGACGCCGACGTGCCCAAGGCCAACTCGCTCGGCATGACCGAGACGCTCGGCCCGCACACGTTCGACCCGCGCGTGGAGCTGCCGCCGGAGAAGGCGGCCAGCTTCGGGCACTCGGTGCCGGGCGTGGAGCACAAGATCGTCGACCCCATCACCGGCGACGACCTGCCGAACGGCCAGGTGGGGGAGGTGTGGCTGCGCGGCTACTCGGTGATGCTCGGGCTCCACAAGCGGGAGCGGTCCGACACCTTCACCGCCGACGGCTGGTACCGCACCGGCGACGCCGGCTGGTTCGACGACGACGGGCA
>JAHBSN010000429.1 GCA_019639095.1 Actinomycetota bacterium | reverse complement strand
GGTGGAGCCGGGCACGGCCGGGCGACCCGCCACCTGCCCGGCGGGCGGCGGCGGCGACGTGCTCTACGAGCTCCACGTGGGCACGTTCTCCGAGCCGGGCACCTTCGCCGGGGTGGTGCCGCACCTCGACGCGCTCGTGGACCTCGGCGTCACCGTGGTGGAGCTCATGCCCGTGAACCAGTTCCCGGGCGAGCGGGGGTGGGGCTACGACGGCATCTTCTGGTCGGCGGCCCAGCACAGCTACGGGGGGCCGGCCGAGCTGGTGCGCCTGGTGGACGCCGCCCACGAGCGCGGCCTCGCGATCGTCGTCGACGTCGTCTTCAACCACCTGGGCCCCACGGGCGACACCCTGCTGTCGGCGTTCGGGCCCTTCTTCACCGATCGCCACCGCACGCCGTGGGGCCCGGCCATCAACCTCGACGGCCCCGGGTCCGATGCCGTGCGCGACACGATCCTCCAGGCGGCGGCCTGGTGGGTGCGCGACGTGGGGGCCGACGGGCTCCGGGTCGACGCCTGCCACGCGCTGGTGGACCAGCGACCGCGCCACGTGCTCGCCGAGCTGACCGACCACGTCCACGCCGTGCGGCCCGGGGTCCGCCTCGTGGCCGAGAGCGGCCTGAACGACCCGGGGGTGGTGCGCGCCGAGCACGCCGGCGGGTGGGGCTTCGACGCCGACTGGGCCGACGACTTCCACCACGCGCTGCGGACCCTCCTCACCGACGACCGACGGGGCTGGCTGGTGGACTTCGGCGAGGTGGCCCACCTGGCCAAGGCGTTCGACCGGCCCCTGGTGCACGACGGCACCTGGTCGGGCTACCGGGACCGCACGTTCGGGGCGCCCGCCTCCGACGTGGACCCGGCGCGGTTCGTGGTCTTCTCGCAGAACCACGACCAGGTGGGCAACCGGCCCCGTGGCGACCGGCTGCCCCGGGCGGCGCGCCCGCTGGCCGCGCTCTGCACGCTCTTCAGCCCGTCGACCCCGATGCTGTTCATGGGCGAGGAGCACGGCGAGGACGCGCCGTTCCAGTTCTTCACCGACCACCTGGACCCCTTCATCGCCGACGCCACGCGCGACGGCCGACGGGCCGAGTTCGCCGGCCTGGCCGACGGCGGCGAGGTGCCCGATCCGCAGGCGCGGTCCACCTTCGAGGCGTCCCGCCTCATCCGGCGCGTCGATCCCGACCTGGCCGACCTCTACGCCCGGCTCGTGGCGCTGCGGCCCCGCATCGGGTCGCCCACGACCGCCACCGAGTTCGACGAGGTCGGCCGGTGGCTGCGGGTGGAGCGCGGCGACTGGCGGCTGGTGGCCAACTTCGGCACCGAGCCGGCCTCGGTCCCGTGCCCGCCGGGCGACGTGGCGGTGGCCACCGACGACGCGCCGCGCTGGACCCTCACGCCCGGCGGCGACCCGGCCCTCCTGCTGGCGCCCCGCTCGGGCGCCGTGGTCCACGGGGGCGACGGGTCGTGACGGGGGAGTGGCGGGCCACCTACCGGGTGCAGCTCACGGCGGGCAACACGTTCGCCGACGTGGCCGAGCACGTCCCCTACCTGGCCGAGCTCGGGATCTCGCACCTGTACCTGTCGCCGGTGCTCGAGGCGGTGGCCGGGTCCACCCACGGCTACGACGGGACCGACCCGACCACGGTGTCGCTCGAGCGCGGCGGCGAGGACGGGCTGCGAGCCCTGGCCGAGGTCGCCCACGAGCACGGCCTCGGCCTGCTCGTGGACCTGGTGCCGAACCACCTGGCGGCGAGCGACGAGACGCCGTGGTGGCGGGACCCGCGAGAGCGGGCGCGGGTGTTCGACGTCGACGACGAGACCGGGTGGTACCGCCGGTTCTTCGACATCGACGGCCTGGCCGGCGTCCGCCAGGAGGACCCCGAGGTCTTCGATCGCACGCACGCCAAGGTGCTGGAGCTCGTGCGCGACGGCGTGGTCGACGGGCTGCGCATCGACCACCCCGACGGCCTCACCGACCCGGCCGGCTACCTGCAGATGCTGCGCCGACTGCTCGGCCCGCAGGCCTGGATCGTGATCGAGAAGATCCTCGCGGTCGGCGAACCCTTGGACCTCAGCCTGCCGATCGGCGGTACGACCGGCTACGACGTGCTGCGCGAGGTCGGCGGGGTCTTCATCGATCCAGCGGGCGCCGAGGCGCTGACCGCAATGGTGGACTCGGCGGGCTTCGAGTACGCGGCGGTCCCGGA
>JAHBSN010000428.1 GCA_019639095.1 Actinomycetota bacterium | reverse complement strand
AGCGACCTGCTTCGGCCCTCGGCCTCCCGGCGCACAGCTCCGTATACGACCGTGCAGACCGACCGGCACCGCCGACGCGACTGCCGCCGATCACCGCCTTGCGCCACCTGCTCCAAGGGCGTCGCCGACGTCGGTCCGACACGAGCGTGCACGGCGCGCCGCATGGGCCGGGTGAGGCGACTGGTGATGAGCGGCGCCAGCGACGGCCTCCCCCACCGGGGCGCATCAGTGGCCAACGGGAGACCTCGCACCGTCCATCGTCGACGTACGCCCTTCCCGGCTGGACCCTTGCCGCGGCGCCTCCCGATCAGCCCACCTCTGCGTCGTTCGGCGCGACGTTCCACGTGAAACCTGCGACGGCGGAACTCCACGCGCGAGATCGACAGGAACGCGGCCTGGGTACCGCACATTCGCCGAGGGGCTAGAAGAGGGGGCGCTTGGCGGGGATGCCAACCCGGCGGGGGTAGCGGTCGGGTGCGGGGTTGGTCAGGCGGAGGGTGGCGAGGTGCACGACGCTGCCGTCGGGCAGGGGCACCGCCTCGGCGGCAGCTGGGCCCAAACCGAGCTCGGTCAGGGGACCGGCGGGCCAGCGCACGTCGACCTCGGTGGCCGGCGGCTCGCTCACGACCAGGCGCCCCGACGGGGACAGCAGGGGAGCGGCGCACTCGGCGGTGACCCCCGGTGACGCGAAGCTGCGGGCCACCACCAGGTCGTGGCCACCCCGGTGCTCAGGGTCCCTACCTACCACCTCGGCTCGCTCGGTGATCACTACCACGCGCTCGGACAGGCCGAGCTCCACCACGGCCTCGCGGAGGAACTCGGTGCGGCGGACGTTGGCATCGAGGAAGGTCCACCGGGCGCCGGGCCAGCAGCGGACGGCCAGCACCAGCCCGGGAAGACCACCGCCCGCACCCAGGTCGAGGGCGCGGGCGGGGTCGGCGGGCACGACGCTGGCGAAGGCCAGCGCGTGGGCGATGTGGGCCTCGATCGGCCCGGGGCCGAGGAAGCCGAGCTGACGGCTGCGTTCGAGCAGCCCGATCAGCGGGTCGGTCAAGCTTCGGAGCCCTCGACCACGATCACCACACGGCGGTTGGGATCGATGCCCTCGCTCAGGGTGGAGACGCCGTCGATCTCGTTGATCGTGTCGTGCACCACCTTGCGGTCGACGGCGTTCATGGGCTCCAGCGCACGGGAGACGCCCTGGGCGACGACCTCCTCGGCCTGCTGGCGCACGAACCGGGCGAGCGCCTCCTGGCGACGCTGGCGGTACCCGCCGATGTCGATGCGGACCCGGCCGTCGTGGCGGCCGGTGGCCCGGCGCTGGAGCACGGTGCGCGACAGCTCGTGCACCGCCGTGAGCGTCTGGCCCTTCGGCCCGATGAGCAGACCGAGGTCGGCCCCCTCCACGCCCAGCTCCACGGTCTCGTCGTCGACCTTGGTGCGGTTGATGTCGCCCTCGATCCCGAGCGAGTCGAGGAGGCCCTCGAGGAACTCGCTGATGATGTCGGCCTGCTCGTCGACCGAGACCACGTCGTCGCTCATCTCGTTGCCTTCCTGGTTGTCGGCCGCACGGCCGCCGGATCGGGAGCCACCTCGGCCCCGGGAGCCCCGACGTCCACCGGACGGGGGAGGATCGCTGGTGGTGGCGGCCGCCGCCTCGGCGGGATCGGTGGTCGCCTCGCCAGCGGTTGCGGCGGCCTTCGCCTTGGCGGCCTTGCCGCCGCCATCGGACTTGCTGCCGTCGGACTTGCTGCGCGACTTGCGAGGCCGCCGCTCCTGCTTGGGGCGGGGGGACTTGGGCACCACTCGAGCCCGCACGCGAGCCGTGCCCCGGATCCGGCCGAAGAGGCCGGTCTTGGGCTCCTCGAGCACCTCGAACTCGGCCTCCGAGCTGTCGATGCCGAGCTGGTCCAGCGCGGCTTCCTTCGCTTCTTCCACGGTGCTGCCCGTGGTCTCAACCCACTGCACGGGTGATCACTTCCTCTTCTTCTTCGACTTCGACCGGTTGCCGCCCTGGGGCGCCGAGCGACTCGGGGCGCTGGCGCTGCGGGAGGGCCCGGCCGGCTTGGTGGGGGGCGCACCCTTCGATGGCGAGGCCGGCTTGGCCTTGCCCTTCGGGGGGTTGCCCTTGGATGCATCGCCGTTGCTCGAGGCGGCGTCCGCCTTGCTCTTGCGGACCTCCTCGCGGGCCTTCTTGGGGCTCGGGCGGCTCACCTGCCGAAGCTGGGCCAAGACCCCGCC
>JAHBSN010000427.1 GCA_019639095.1 Actinomycetota bacterium | reverse complement strand
CACGTCGAGGGCGGTGATCCACCCGCCGACCCGGCGGCCGTGCAGATCGATGCGGACGACGTCGCCGAGGTGCACGGCGACGCCCTCGGGCACGACGTAGTCGAACTCCTTGTCGATGGCGGCGACGTCGGGCAGCACCCGGACCACCCGCCGCCCCACCTCGTCGCTCACCGGCTCACCCTCGCACACGACCCGACCGGGGACGCGACGAGGGGCGGGCCGCAGCCCGCCCCTCGTGGCATCGGATCTCGGAAGGCCTAGAGGCCGAGGGCGCTCTTGAGGTCGGCCGCCCGGCTCGTGGACTCCCAGGTGAAGTCCGGGTCGGGACGACCGAAGTGCCCGTAGGCAGCGGTCTTCTGGTAGATCGGCCGGCGCAGGTCGAGGTCGCGCACGATGGCGCCGGGGCGGAGGTCGAACACCTGCTGCACGGCGTCGACGATCTTGGCCTCCTCGACCTTGGCGGTGCCGAAGGTCTCCACGAGGAGCGACACGGGGTGCGCCACACCGATCGCGTAGGCCACCTGCACCTCGGCGCGATCGGCCGCGCCCGAGGCGACCAGGTTCTTGGCGACCCAGCGACCGGCATAGGCGGCCGAGCGGTCGACCTTCGACGGGTCCTTGCCCGAGAAGGCACCGCCGCCGTGGCGGGCCATGCCGCCGTAGGTGTCGACGATGATCTTGCGGCCGGTGAGGCCGACGTCGGCGTGGGGGCCGCCAAGCTCGAACTTGCCGGTGGGGTTCACCAGCACGTCGAAGTCGTCGTCCTGGAACTGTGCGGGCAGCGACGGGCGGATGACGTGCTCGATGAGGTCGGGCTTGATGGTGGTCTCGGCGTCGATGCCGGGCTGGTGCTGGGTGGAGATGAGCACCGTCTTCAGCGCCACGGGGGTGTTGCCCTCGTAGTCGATGGTGACCTGGGTCTTCCCGTCGGGCCGCAGGTACGGGAGGATCCCGGCCTTGCGGACCTCGGCGAGGCGGGCCGAGAGCTTGTGCGCCAGCCAGATCGGCAGCGGCATGAGGTCCTCGGTCTCGTTGCACGCGTAGCCGAACATCATCCCCTGGTCGCCGGCGCCCTGGCTGTTGAGCGCGTCCTCGCCGGCGGTGCCGGTGCGGGTCTCGAAGGCGGTGTCGACGCCCTGGGCGATGTCGGGCGACTGCGGGTCGATCGAGGTGATCACGCCGCAGGTGTTGCCGTCGAAGCCGGTGTTGCCGTTGTCGAAGCCGATCCCGTTGACCGTCTCGCGCACGATCTTGGGGAACTCCACGTAGGCGCTGGTGGTGATCTCGCCCGCCACCACGACCAGGCCGGTGGTGATGAGCGTCTCGCACGCCACGCGCGCCGCCGGATCCTGGGCGAGGATCGCATCGAGCACCGCATCGGAGATCTGGTCGGCCATCTTGTCGGGATGGCCCTCGGTCACCGATTCGGAGGTGAAGGTCCAGCGGGTCACAGGGGCACTCCTTGGGCGCGGGGTGAATGTTGATCGATTCGATCAGGAATCATGGCTTCTCGGAACCGGCGGACTGTAGGCGGTGGGCCAACACGGCGTCTAGCACCGCGTCGGCCACCACGTCCTTGCCGGCCAGGGGGACCTCGATCGGCGATCCGTGGATCCGGTGGATCACCACGGCGTTGGTGTCGTGCTCGAAGCCGACCTGCGGCGCCGAGACGTCGTTGGCCACCAGCAGGTCGGCGCCCTTGGCGACCAGCTTGGCCTGGGCGTTGGCCTCGACGTCGGTGGTCTCCGCCGCGAACCCGACCAGGGTCTGGCCGGCCGTCTTGGCGGCACCGAGCCGGGCCAGGATGTCGACGGTGGGCTCGAGGCGGACCTCGGGCACGCCGGCGGCCTTCTTCAGCTTCTGCCCGGCCACCGCCACCGGTCGGAAGTCGGCCACCGCGGCCGCCATCACGACCACGTCGGCGGTGGGCGCCACCTCCGCGACGGCGGCATCCATCTCGGCGGCGGTGTCGACCGCCACCACGGTGGTCCCCGGAGGCGCCGACTGCGGCACGGTGGTGACGAGGGTGACCGACGCGCCGCGCCGCTGCGCCGCGGCGGCGAGCGCATGGCCCTGCTTGCCCGACGAGCGGTTGCCGATGAACCGGACCGGGTCGATGGGCTCGCGGGTGCCACCGGCGGTGACCACCACCGAGAGCCCGGCGAGGTCGGCCGGCCCGAGGCAGGCCTCCACCGCGGCCACGATGCGCTCCGGGGCGGCCAGGCGACCGTGGCCGAGGTCTCCGCCGGCGAGGCGCCCCGACTCGGGCTCCACCACGTGGAC
>JAHBSN010000426.1 GCA_019639095.1 Actinomycetota bacterium | reverse complement strand
TCCACGTCACCGACCCCGACGGCCACCCTCTTCCCGACGTCGCCCGGGGCGAGAAGCTCCCACCGCCCCCACCACCCGAACGACGGCCCAAGACCGTCTTCAAGGTGCGCGGGGGCGAGCCCACGGGGCGGGCGTCACCTCGGCGTGACGACGCGGCCTGAGCCCACGTCACCGCCTGATCCGGCCTCGCGCCGGCGGCCAACCCGTAGGGTCCGGGCCGTGCCCGACCTCGCCGCCGATCCACCCGCCGAGCTGCTCGCCGAGCTCGGGTTCTACGTGCTGGCCGGGCACGCGTCGTCGCCCCGGACCGTGATCGACGAGGCGCGTGACGGCGAGCGCCTCGGGCTCGGCAGCGCGTTCGTGTCGGAGCGCTTCAACGTGAAGGACGCGCCCACGCTGTGCGGCGCGGTGGCGGCGGTCACCGAGTGCATCGGGATCGCCACCGCCGCCACGAACCACAACACCCGCCACCCGCTCGTCACCGCCACGTTCGGCGCCACGATGCACGCCGTCACGGGTGGTCGCTTCGCCCTCGGCCTGGGACGGGGGTTCGACGCCCTCTTCGACGTGATGGGCCTGCCCCGGGTGACCGGCGCCCAGCTCGCCGACACGATCGACGTGCTGCGGCGCCTGTGGGCCGGCGAGTCGATCGTCGGCCACGACGGACCCGCCGGCCGCTTCCCGTTCCTGCACCAGGGCGCCGGGCTCGACGGCGCGCCGCCGATCCTCCTGGTGGCGCTCGGACCGCGCACGCTCGAGCTCGCCGGCGCCGTGGCCGACGGCGTGGTGCTGCACACGTTCTTCTCCGACGAGGCGACCGAAGCCGCGGTGGCGTCGGTGCGCCGCGGGGCCGAGCAGGCCGGTCGGGACCCGGCTGCGGTCCGGGTCTGGTCGGTGCTCGCCACGGTGGGCGACCACCTCGACGAGGAGCAGCAGCTGCGCAAGCTCGTGGGCCGCATGGCCACGTACCTGCAGGGATACGGCGACCTCCTCGTGCGGGTGAACGGCTGGGACCCGGCGGCCCTCGAGCGGGTGCGGGCCCACCCCACCTTCACCGGGGCCCGCGGCGCGCTCGACGCCACCGCCACCGTCGACGAGCTGCGCGCCCTGGCCGAGGCCATCCCCCAGGAGTGGCTGGCCGCCGCCGCCCGGGGGACGCCGGAGGCGTGTGCCGCGGCGGTGGTGGCCCAGTTCGATCGGGGCGTCGACTCCGTCGTGCTGCACGGCGCCACGCCCGCGGAGCTCGCGCCCGTGGTCGACGCCTACCGCCTCGTCCGCCCCCAGGGCGTGGGCGGCCGCTGCGCCGCCAACCCCGGGCGCTTCGCCGGCTGACGCGGTCCCCGGGCGCCGCCGAGGACCGGGGGTAGGGTCGCGCCACCGCCCCATCCCGAGGAGTCGATGCCGTGATCAGGTTGGTCGCCACCGGGGTCATCGCCCTGCTCGCCAACGCCGTCGCCCTCGTGGTGGGCGCGCTGGTGCTCGACGACATGTCGCTCGATGTGCTCGGCCTGGTGATCGCCGTGCTCGTCTACACCGGCGTGGCCGTGCTGGCCGAGCCGCTCATCCGCCAGATGGCGCTCAAGAGCGCGCCCGTCCTGCTCGGCAGCAGCTCGCTGGTGGCCACGCTGATCAGCCTCGTGATCACCGCCATCGTGTCCGACGGGCTGCGGATCTCGGGTGGCACCACCTGGGTGCTGGCCACCGTGATCGTGTGGGCGGTGGCGTTGGCCGCCCGGCTGCTGCTGCCGCTCGTGCTGTTCAAGAAGGCGCTGGCCGAGGCTCGGGATCGTCGCTGACCCTCCTGCCCGCCGCTGCGCTAGCGTGAGCGGCGAAGGGGAGTATCCCGCAACGGCACCAACGTCAGGCCGGCCTCGCTGATCGGGGCCCGGGGGTGTCGACCGGAGACGGTGGGAGAGACCTTCGGGAACCACCCGAGGAGCATCCCCATGGACCCATCGTCCACTCCCACCCGTCTCGCCGACGCCGAGGTCCACGCCCGCGTCGATCCGTCGATCCTCCGGTCCGTCGATCCCGCCACCGAGTCGGTGGCGCTCGAGCCGGTCGGCCGGGACCACCACCTCGAGTCGCTCCCGCCGGTGGTGCCGCCTCGGCGCGCCCGTGTGGCCCGGCAGGCCAAGCGCGTCGGCGTGGGCGTCGCCGGCACCACCGTGTGCGGCGCCGGCGTGGCCATGCTCGTGCTGCCCGGTCCGGGCCTGGTGGTGATCGTGGCCGGGCTGGCCATCCTCGCCACCGAGTTCGCCTGGGCCGAGCGCCGGCTCGAGCAGGC
>JAHBSN010000425.1 GCA_019639095.1 Actinomycetota bacterium | reverse complement strand
GGCGTAGCGGTGGCTGCCGAAGCGGATCACGTCGCCGGGGACGAGCCGGTCCACCGCTCCCGCCACGGCGTCGTGCTCGGCCCGTCGGGCGTCGCGCTTGGCCTCCCGAGCCGCGCGTCGCAGGGCGCGGTACTCGTCGACGTCGCCGTGCTCGCAGCGCACCGCGGCCTCCGCCTCTGCCAGCAGCCGGGCTCGCCCGGCGCGTCGGTGGGTCAGCCGGGCGAGCGATCGGTCGGCCTGGTACTGCGCGAAGGAGCGGCCGAGGAGCTCGTGGGCCTGCTGGCGCTCGTAGCGGCGGATCAGGTTGACGACCATGTTCGCGGTGGGTCGGAACGCCGAGCGCAGCACGAACTCCCGGCTGGCGGCCAGGGCGGCCACCTTGTCGAACCCGTCCCACGGGGACCACAGCACCAGCGCATGGCCCACCGGGTCGATCCCCCGCCGCCCGGCGCGCCCGGTGAGCTGGGTGTACTGCGACGGCGTGAGGTCCTCGTGGCCCTCGCCGGTGAACTTCGAGAGCGACTCGATCACGACCGACCGCGCCGGCATGTTGATCCCGAGGGCGAGCGTCTCGGTGGCGAACACCACCTTCACCAGCCCCTGGGCGAAGCACGCCTCCACCGCCTCCTTGAACGGCGGCACCATCCCGGCGTGGTGCGCGGCCACGCCGGCCTCGAGCGCGGCCAGCCAGCGGTCGTGGCCGAGGACCACGAGGTCGTCCGCTCCCAGGCGGGCGAGGTGAGCCTCGGCGATGGCGCGGATCCTGACCCGTTCGGCCGGGGTGGTCAGGTGCAGGCCCTCGTCGTGGACGGCTCGCACGGCGTCGTCGCAGCCCTTGCGGCTGAAGATGAAGAAGATCGCCGGGAGCAGGCTCGCGCCCAAGAGGTGGGCCGCGACCTCGGTTCGTCGGGGCGTACCCCACTTGTGCCGGGACCGCTGCTGGTGGCGGAGGTGACGCGGCCCCTGGTCGTGCGGGGCGTCGAAGCGGTGCCCCTCGGGGTTGGGTCGACCGTCGACCAGGGTGGGGAGCTGCACGAGCCGGCGCGAGGCCTTGTCGTGCACCAGGAAGTGGTTGAGGAGCTCCACCGGCCGTTCGTGCTCCACCACCGTCGCCGTCGGACCGCGCGCCGCGGTGATCCAGCCGGCGAGCTCGTCGGCGTTGGACACGGTGGCCGAGAGGCACACGAACCGCACCGACTGCGGGGCGTGGACGATCACCTCCTCCCACACGGGTCCGCGGTAGGCGTCCTGGAGGTAGTGCACCTCGTCGAGCACCACGAAGGCCAACCGGTCGAGCGCTCCCGACCGGGCGTAGACCATGTTCCGGAGCACCTCGGTGGTCATGACCACGACGTCGGCATCGGGGTTGATCGCGTTGTCGCCGGTGAGCAGGCCCACCCGTGCCGCGCCGTGGATCCGGACGAGGTCGGCGAACTTCTGGTTCGACAGCGCCTTGATCGGGGTGGTGTAGAACGCGCGGCGGCCGGCCTCGAGAGCGCGGACCACGGCGTGCTCGGCCACCACCGTCTTGCCCGCTCCCGTGGGCGCCGCCACCAGCACGTGCTGGCCGGCGTCGATGGCGGCGATGGCCTCGCGCTGGAAGCGGTCGAGGGTGAAGACCGCTCCGGTCACGGGAGGGCCACCGCGATCAGGAGCTGAGCTCGGCCTTGGCCCGGCGCCGGTGCACCAGCCGCCCGATGAGGATGGAGATCTCGTAGAACACGCACATCGGCAGGGCCAACGCGAAGAGGCTGATCGGATCGGCGCTCGGGGTGATGACCGCCGCGACGACGAAGATGATCACGATGGCGAAGCGGCGGAACTGCGAGAGCTGCTTGGGGGTGACGATGCCGATGAGCTGGAGGAAGACGACCACGATCGGGAACTCGAAGCCCAAACCGAACGCGATCATCATGTAGACGATCAGCATCAGGTACTTCTGCGCGGAGTACTGGTACACCACGTCGCTGCCGCCCATGGACTGCAGGAACTTGAGGGCCTGCGGCAGCGTGTAGAAGGCGACCGCGGCGCCCATGGCGAACAGCGCCGACGCCGACGCCACGAACGCCCCCGCGTAGCGCCGCTCGTTCTGGTACAGGCCCGGCGCGATGAACCGCCACAGCTGCCAGAGCAGGAACGGCATGGCGAGCATGATGCCGAGGTAGGCCGACATCTTGATGCGGAGCATGAAGATCTCGAGCGGATCCAGGGCCAGGAACTTGTCGCTCACGTTGGGGTTGTTCGACAGCTCGCGCAGCGGTCCGCTGAGCGCGTGGAACACCCACGGGTAG
>JAHBSN010000424.1 GCA_019639095.1 Actinomycetota bacterium | reverse complement strand
CCGGCGTGGCCTCGGCCGCCGCCGACGACGTCGAGGCCCGAGACGACGCCGCCGCCGAGTCGGCTGCGGCGCAGGCCGACGCCGAGGCCGCGGCCACCGACACCGACGCCGAGCCGACCGCTCCGGCCGCCTCCCGGCCCGTGCCGGTGGCCTACCGCTCGCCCGGCGCGCTGCCCGCCAACCTGCCCGTCGACGCCTACTCCCTCCGCCTGGTCACCGACCGACGGCTCTACGACCGGGGCACGCTCGTGTCGGCGGCGCCGTCGCTCGCCGGCCAGGCGGTGCCCGGGGTCCTCAGCGCCAACCCGGCCGACCTCGGCCGCCTCGGGGTGGCCGCCGGCGACCGGGTGAAGGTCATCTCGCCCACCGGCTCCATCACCGCGCCGGTGGCTCCGGACCCCGCCGTGCCGCAGGGCACCGTGGTGATGGCCTGGAACCACGAGGGCACCGACCCCGGCGCCCTCATCGATGCCACCGCCGCCGTCACCGAGATCCGGGTGGAGACCACGTCATGATGCTCGGCGTCGACCCCCTCCTCTCCGGCCACATCGACTTCGGCGTGGTGCTCATCGTGCTGGTCAAGGCGGCCATCACGCTCGGCATCTGCCTCGTGGCCACGATGTTGATGATCTGGTTCGAGCGCAAGGTCGTGTCCGACCTGCAGAACCGCATCGGCCCGAACCGCGCCGGCCCCTTCGGCATCCTCCAGACCCTGGCCGACGGCCTCAAGGTGATCCTGAAGGAGGACCTGGTCCCCGAGCGCTCCGACCGGATCGTGTTCCGCCTGGCCCCGGTGCTCACCATGGTGCCGGCGTTCATCACGTTCGGGCTCATCCCGCTCGGGGGCGACTTCTCCGACGGCAACGGCGGCGTGATCGAGGTGTTCGGGCACAAGACCCTGATGCAGCTCGCCAACCCCGATGCCGGTGTGCTCGTGATCCTGGCCATGTCGTCGATCGCCGTGTACGGCGTCATGCTCGCCGGCTGGTCCTCGGGCTCCAAGTACCCGCTGCTCGGCTCGGTGCGCGCCAGCGCCCAGATGGTCTCCTACGAGGCCGCGCTCGGCCTCTCGGTCCTGGCGGTCGTCCTGGTCTCCGGCAACGACACCGGCATCGGCACGCTCACCACGAACGGCATCGTGAACGCCCAGGCGCCCTGGGGCTGGAACCTGTGGGTCACCGGCCTCGTGCCGTTCGTGATCTTCGTGGTGGCGGCCACCGCCGAGCTCAACCGCCCGCCGTTCGACCTGGTGGAGGCCGAGCAGGAGCTCGTGGGCAGCTTCCAGACCGAGTACTCGGGCTTCCGCTTCGCCATCTTCTACCTGGCCGAGTTCCTGAACGCCGTCACCATGGGCGCCATCATCGTCACGCTGTTCCTGGGCGGCCCCGCCGGCCCGATCCTGGCCGGACCCGGGTGGCTCTGGGGCCTGGTGTGGTTCTTCGTGAAGCTGGTGGCGGTGCTCTACGCCTTCGTCTGGACCCGGGCCTCGGTGCCGCGCGTCCGCTACGACCAGCTCATGGACCTGGGCTGGAAGGTCCTGATCCCGCTGGCGCTCGGCTGGATGCTCCTGCTCGTCGGCATCCGGGTCGGGTCCGACGCCGACTGGAACCCGATCCTGGTGGTGGCCGTCGGCTCGGCCGCCATGGCCAGCTGCTACGGCCTGCTGCAGCTCGCGTTCCGGGCGTCGCGCCGCAACCGCGAGCTCGAGGGGGTGATCGACTGATGGGCTACCTCGGAGGGTTCCTCGTCACGTTCCGCCAGCGCGGGCGCAAGCAGCGCACCACGCGCCAGTACGCCAAGGACGAAGGCGGCAAGCGCGACAAGGCCGAGCGGCTGCACGGTCGCCACGTCCTCAACCGCTACGAGGACGGCATGGAGAAGTGCATCGGCTGCGAGCTCTGCGCCGGTGTCTGCCCCGCCAAGTGCATCTACGTCCGCGGCGCCGACAACCCGCCCGAGGCACCGGTGTCGCCTGGCGAGCGCTACGGGTTCGTCTACGAGATCAACTACCTGCGCTGCATCCACTGCGACCTGTGCGTCGAGGCGTGCCCGACCGAGGCGATCACCGAGACCAAGCTGTTCGAGTTCGCCTTCACCAACCGCGACGACGCCATCTACACCAAGGACGAGCTGCTCGTCGGCGACGACGGCCGCCCGCAGGAGCTGCCCTGGGAGAACTGGGCCGGCGGCTTCGACCCGGCCGAGGACACCTCGGGTTGGATGCGCGCCACCGCCCCCGCGGGCGACCACCGCTTCGAGGGCGTCGTCGGCTGGTCCGGCGAGCTGGGCTACGG
>JAHBSN010000423.1 GCA_019639095.1 Actinomycetota bacterium | reverse complement strand
ACCGCGTGGGCCTCCTCGCGCTCGGTCCTGCCGGGTCGCGACGGCGACCGCACCGACTTCACCCAGGCCGTGGCCGACGATCTGGCCGATGCCCGCCCCGCCCTCACCGGCGACCGAGGCGCGGTGGGTGCGGCCGGCGGCGTGCCCGTGGCGGGCGACCTGCTCGTGGCGTCCACCGCCGACGCGAACTGGGACCTGCGCGTGGCCGGGGTGCCGCTCGCCCGCAGCGAGACCTACGGCTGGGCCAACCAGTTCACCGCCACCCGCACCGGACCGGCCACCCTCCGCTACGACACGCCCATCGCCCGCCACCTCGCCGTGCTCGGCCAGGCCGCCCTCTGGGCCCTGGTCCTCGTGGTGCGCCGCAGCCTGCGCCGCCGGGAACTGGCCTCAGCCGCCGTGCCGGCCGCCGGCCCGGCCCCCACCGGCGCGGTGGCCGACGAGCCGGCGGTCGACCTCGCCGAAGCCGAGGAGGTCGGCTGATGGCCCGTCGCCAGGCGGCTCGCCACGCTCGCCGCGTCCGTCGCATCACCCCTCGCCGGTGGCTCCCGTTCGTCGCCCTGCTGGCCGTGGTGGCCGGGGCGGTGGTGGTGAGCCGGCAGGACCAGGCGCCCGATCCCGTGCGCGACCGGCCGCCCGCCGCCGCCACGCGCCTCCCGGTGGCCTCACGCGCCGACGCCCTGTCCACTGCCTGGTACTGCGCCGGCGGGTCGGCGCAGGGCCCGGGTGGGCCGGCCGAGCTCTCCGTGGTGATCGCCAACGCCGAGTCCGAGGGCACCACCGCCGAGGTCACCGCGGTGGGCTCCGAGGGCGGGCGCGCCACCACCACCGTGGCCGTCCCGGCCGACGGACGCGTCCGGGTGGTGGCCGCCGACCTGCTCACCGATGCCTGGGTGGGCCTCACGGTGGAGGTGCTCGGTGGCCGGGCCACGGTGGAGCGGGAGGTGGAGGGGCCGCTCGGGTTCGACGCCTCGCCGTGCTCGGCCAACGCCGCCACGCGCTGGTACGTGCCATCGGGGTCCACCGTCCGCGGCGCCCAGCTCGACCTCGTGCTCTACAACCCGTTCCCCGACGACACCAGCGTCGACATCACCTTCGCCACCGACCAGGGCATCCGCTCACCGCGAGCGCTCAAGGGCTTCGCGATCCCCGGTCGCTCGCTGCGCGTGGTGCCCCAGGACGCCCTCCCGTCCCGCCGCCCCGAGGTGGCCGCCACCATCTCGGCCCGCACCGGGCGGTTGGTGGTCGACCGGGTGCAGCGCTACGACGGCACGGGCGACGCCGTCCCCGGCACCGGCGCAGATCCGGTGGCCACCCCGGCACCGGTGGGCCTCGCCTCCACCGCCGCCGTGCCGGCGCGCGCCGACCGGTGGATCATCCCCGACGCGATGGTGGTCGAGGGGGCGCGCACCCAGGTGGCGGTGCACAACCCAGGTACCCGGACGGCACGCGTCGACGTCGTGATCGCCCACGAGGACCCGGCCCGCTACCCCGAGGTCGAGCCGGTGCAGCTCACGGTGCGGCCCCGCTCGGAGGAGGTCGTCGACGTCACCCAGGTGGTGGGCATCACCCCCCGCGCGCCGTTCACGGTCGACGTGCGGTCGCTCGACGGGGTCACCATCACCGCCGAGCTGCTCTCGTTCGGGGCGCTCGCCCCGGCCGACGACGCCGCCCCCGCCGAGGATGCGCCGCCGCCCGGCGACGAGGCGGAGGCCGGCGGCGAGGCGGAGGCCGGCGAGGCGGAGGTCGCCCCCGCGGAGGCGGTGCCCGGCTTCGCGGTCGTGCCCGGGGCGCCGGTCGGCGCCACCACCTGGTTCCTGGCCAGCCGGGGCGGAAGCCTTCGTCGCTCGGCCGCCGTGGTGGTGGCCAACCCCGGCAGCGCGCCGGTGGCGGTGCGCGTCACCGAGCTCACCGATGGCCGGCGCGACGACGTGGCCGGCGCCTCGGTCACCCTCGCGCCCGGCGACCGTCGGGTGCTCGACCTCTCCACCGGGGCCACCAGCTCGGCCCTGCTGGTGCGCGCCGACGGGCCGGTGGTGGTGGGCCACAGCCTGGTGGGGCGCCAGGGGCGCGGCGTGGCCCAGGCGCTGGGCACCCCGTTCCCCGAGTCGGTGCGCCCGCTGCCCGACCTCGGCTAGCCGCGACGCCCGCTCCACCGGCCAGACTGGGCCGGTGGTGCAGGTCGTGGTGGTCGTGGTGCTCGGTGCGGCGGCGGTGGGGGTGGCCGCGCTGCTGCGGCGACGCGGCCGCCCGGAGCCCGCGCGCGGTCCCTCCTACGCCGTGCCGGCGCAGCTCGACCGGGGGGACTTCGTCCGGCCCGACGCGCC
>JAHBSN010000422.1 GCA_019639095.1 Actinomycetota bacterium | reverse complement strand
TGATCCCCGGCGGGCTGGGTCCGATCCCGGACCGGCGGTAGCTTGCCAGCGTGATGTGGTTGTTCGCCGTCCTGGGCCTGGTGCTCGTGGTCGTGATCGGGCTGGTGGTGGTGGGGCGCGAGACGGCCCGCCTCGCCGGCCAGGCCCGCCCGGCGGTGTTCGAGCTGGCCGAGGCGGTCGAGTTCATCGCCGATCGCCTGCCCCTCGAGACCCAGGCCCGGATCTCCCACGACGACGTGCGCTGGATCCTCCTGGCCGACGCCGACCTGCTCGAGGAGGCCACCGCCGATCCCGAGGAGCGCCGGTACCCGTGGAGCCGCCGGCCCCGGCTGGTGGCCGGTCGGCCGATCCCCGTGCGCGACGAGCAGGGCGAGGTGGTGGGCCCCGGCACCGACGGACCGCCCGACCCGTTCGGCGGGGTGGTGGACGAGGACGTGGCGGTGGCCCGCCTCCTCGCCGCGGCCGAGGCGGCGGGCCTCGACCTCGCCGACGAGGACGTGGCCGCCGTGCTCGACGCTCGCATGGCCTACCTGGAGGCGATCGGTGCCGTGGGTGGTCGGGCCGAGGGCACCGACCCCAGCTGAGATCGCGTACGTTGGTCGCCATGGAGCGTCCCACCCGGTTCGAGCACAACCGCTATGTCGGCGACAAGCGCACCCAGGTCGTCTACGACCTCGACACGATCCCGCCGGAGGTCCTCGAGGAGCTGCTCGAGGCCCGCACGTACCTGACCTTCGGGCCCGACACCCTGGTGGAGGCCCGCAACCGCGGCTACTCGCCCGACGAGACCTGCGCGCCCACCGCCGCCGAGGGGTGAGCGCGGTCCCGGCGCCGGGCGCGCGCCCGGCGGGTGGGCTCGACTGATGGAGCTCACCCTCGAGGTCGGCGCCCACGAGCTGGCCGCGTACGTGGCCAACCCGCCCATCGCCGACCCGGAGGCGCCGCTGCTTGTGCTCTGCCACGGCTACCCGTCGGGCGCCCTCGGCGCCGCCGCCACCGGGCGGTCGTACCCGGAGCTGGCCGACCGCATCGCCAACGAGGGCTGGCGGGTCGTGACGTTCACGTTCCGGGGCTGCGGCACCTCCTCGGGCGACTTCTCGCTCGGCGGCTGGCTCGACGACCTGCTGCACGTGATCGACCAGGCGCCGTCGTTCGGCGTGAACCGGGGGGTGTGGCTCGCCGGGTTCGGTACCGGTGGCGGCCTGTGCATCGCCGCTGCCGCCCGCCGCCCGAGCGTGGTCGGCGTGGCCGTGCTGGGCGCGCCGGCCGACTTCTCCGACTGGGCCAACCACCCACGTCGCCTGCTCCAGCACGCCCGCGAGATCGGGGTCATCACCCACCCGTCGTTCCCGCCCGCCGTCGACGCATGGACGCGCCAGCTGCGAGAGATCAAGCCGGTGGACGACGCGGCCCTGGTGGCGCCCCGGCCCCTGCTGATCCTCCACGGGTCCGACGACGAGTCGGTGCCGTCCTTCGACGCCCGCGTGGTGGCCGACGCCCACGGCACCGCCGAGCTGCGCATCATCTCGGGCGCGGCGCACGACCTGCGCCACGACCCCCGTGCGGTGGCGATCCTGCTCGGCTGGTTGGACCGCCAGCGCCACGGGTTCCGGTCGCCGGCCGCGGCGGGCTGATCGGCACGACGGCTTTCGCTCATGGTCGGGCCCCCAGGTGCCGACCATGGCAGAGGTGCAGGGCTGAGTAGCGTGGCCGAGGAACCCCCCGAGAGGAGCCTGGTGCTCGACGCACAGGATCCGGCCGTCCCGGTCGACGACGAAGTCCCCCACACCCTCATGGGTGAGCTGCGCGACCTCGGGCTCGTGGGGCAGATGTGGACCCTCACCGTGGTGGCGTTCTGCGCCATCCGCGCCGTCGTCGTGTGGCCGGTGCTGCTGGACCACGGGGTGAACCCGTGGTGGTTCCTCGCCCTCGACGTGGGGACCTCGCCCACCTACGGCCTCGGCCAGGCCATGGGCGTCAAGCTGATGCGCGACGACCGCCGGCCCATGCGGGACGCCGTGCCGTGGATCGCCATGCTCTTCGTGTCGTTCGTGGCGCCCTACGCGTACCTGCTCGCATCGGCGGGCAAGCTGCCCGGCTACGTGGTCATCGGGGTCGTCCTCTGGATGGTGGTGTTCGGCGGATTGGCCGCCCTGCGGGTGGCTCGCGAGGTCCGCGTGGACCCCGCCGCCGGCTAGTGGCGCAGCTGCCACCGCGTTCACAAGCCGTTCACCAACCGAGAACGATCGGGAAATCCGCCTGGGGCAGCGTCCGCCGGGTGGGAGACCTGTTCGACGACTACGACGCCGGGTCCATCCGCCGCACCTACGACGAGATGTTC
>JAHBSN010000421.1 GCA_019639095.1 Actinomycetota bacterium | reverse complement strand
GTACTCGTCGTGGGGTCCCCAAGGCTCGGCCATGTGCGAACGCTAGGTCCGGGGAGGTGGCGCCGGTGCGTCAGCCACGGCGCCGGTGCCCGGGCCGACCTCGGGCCTCCTCAGCCCTTGGCGCGGAAGTGGTCGAGCACCGCCGCCGAGCCGACGGCGAGCTCGGTCCACGGGCGCCAACCGAGGTGGATCCCGGCCCGACCGGCATCGAGCGCCGACCGGGGCACCTCGCCGCCGCGCGCCGGGGCCAGGACCGCGGGCTGGTCCACCTGGGCCACCCGGGCCATGGTGGCGTAGAGGTCGTTGACCGAGGTCTCCACGCCGGTGCCGATGTTGAGCAGCAGCCCGCTCCCCTTGTCGGCCGCCCGCACGAACGCGTCCACCACGTCGTCCACGTAGACGTAGTCGCGCGTCTGCTCCCCGTCGCCGAAGATCGTGCAGGGCTCGCCCGCCAGGAGCCGGCCGGCGAAGATCGCCACCACCCCCGCCTCGCCGTGCGGATCCTGTCGGGGGCCGTAGACGTTGGCCAGCGCCAGCGCCGTGTACTCGATCTGGTGCAGCTCGCGGTAGGCGAAGAGGTAGTCGCCCACCACCTTCTTGGCCACGCCGTAGGGCGAGATCGGGTGCTGCGGGTAGGACTCCTTGACCGGGAGGGCGTCGCCGTCGGGCTCGCCGTAGATGGTGCCTCCGCTGGAGGCGAACACCACCTTGCGGGTGCCGGCGCGCCGGGCCCCCTCGAGCACGTGCAGGCTCCCGATCACGTTCACCATGGCGTCGAGCACGGGATCGGCCACCGACGTGCGCACGTCGATCTGCGCGGCGAGGTGGAAGACCACCTCGGGCCGGCGGCGCTCGATGAGCTCCACCACCGAGGCGTCGCGGATGTCGACGCGGTGCAGCTTGAACGCGTGTTCGGGGTTCGAGCGGGCATCGGCGAGGTTGGCGAGCGACCCGGTGGAGAGGTCGTCGACCACGTCGACCTCGTGGCCCTCGGCGAGCAGCCGGTCGACCAGGGTCGAGCCGATGAAGCCGGCCCCTCCGGTGACCACCGCTCGCACGGTCAGCCCTCCCCGACCCGTGCCGGGCTCACCTCGAGGTGCTCGCCCACGCCCACCGAGCCACCCGACACCCGCAGGTCGGGCCCGACGGAGGCGTCGTCGCCCAGCACGGCCACGTCGTCCACCCGCGCCCCCGGCCCGACCTCGGCCCGGTTGCCCAGGATGGCCCGCTCGATCACCGCCCCGGCGCCCACGTGGGCGCCGGCCATCAGCACCGATCCCCGCACCGCGGCGCCGGCGTCGACGCGCACCCCGGGGCCGAGGACCGACCGGGCCACCACCGCGTCGGGAGCGACCACCGCCGTGGGGTGGATGCCCGAGGCCCGCTCGCCACGAACGCCCTGCAGCAGGTCCATCTGGGCTCGGAGGTAGGCGGCGGGGGTGCCCGTGTCGATCCAGTAGGTGTTGCCCGGCGACGCGTACAGCACGCGGTCGGCGACCATGGCCGGGAACACCTCACGCTCGATCGACACCTTGCGGCCGTCGGCGATGCGATCGAGCACCGCCGGCTCCAGCACGTAGGTGCCGGCGTTGATGAGGTCGGTGGGGGCCTCGCCCGGAGCCGGCTTCTCCACGAACGCCAGCACGCGGCCGTCGTCGTCGGTGGGGACCACTCCGTAGGCCGACGGGTCCTGCACCTGGTGCAGGGCGATGGTGCCCTCGCCGTGGTGGGCGTCGTGGAACGCGACCAGCGCCGTGAGGTCGAGATCGGTCAGGACGTCGCCGTTGACCACCACGAAGCGGTCGGCGATGCCGGCATGGAGGGCGGCGAAGCGGATCGCCCCGGCGGTGTCGAGCGGCTCGGGCTCGATGGCGTAGTGGAGCTTGACCCCGGCGCAGACGCCATCGGCGTAGGCATCGGCGAAGGCGTCGGGCCGATACCCCATGGACAGCACCGCCTCGGTGATCCCGTGGTGCGCCAGGTGCTCGAGGACGTGCTCGATCATGGGCTTGTGCAGGATCGGCAGCATCTGCTTGGGCGTGGTGAGGGTGAGCGGCCGGAGGCGGGTGCCGAACCCGCCGACGAGCACGACGGCCTGCATCAGCCGTTCGCAGCCGTGGTGGGGGGTGCCTCGGTGTCGGGCGTGCTGGCGGTGGGATCGCCCTCGCTCGGGATGTTGCCCTCGGGGGTGGGCGAGGTGCCACCGGAGGTGCCGCCATCCTGGGCGCCCAGGGACTCGATCTCGGCCGACGACGACGGCGGGGCGATGTCGGTGGTGCCCTTGGGGACGATGGCGAGGGTGAACGCGCCCAGGTTCTCGCTGGAGCGCACGGAGCGGAAGTCGC
>JAHBSN010000420.1 GCA_019639095.1 Actinomycetota bacterium | reverse complement strand
CCTCGCCGTTCAGGGCGATCCGGGTGATGACCTCGTTGGCGCCGTCGTAGAACACCACGAGGTCCGGGCGGTCGTCGGTGGTGCCGAGCGCCTCCTCCAGCCGCCGGACCTCGATCCACAACGGATCGCCGAGCTGGCCGAAGTTCGTGACGTGGAGGGCCACGCCGTCGGCCCACGCGGTGCGGGCGAGCCACGACGGGACCGTGTACTCGTCGCGCTGGCCCTCGCCGAACATCGTCGAACCGCCGAACATCCAGACCTCCGGGGGCGAGCACCCCCCGGGGGCCGGCGGCGACCACGTGACGCGGTGCCCGTCGACGATGTTGAGGTACGGCGAGCTCACGTCGGGCTGCTCGTAGGCGTAGCTGCCGAGGCCCATGTTGGCCCGGAGCTGCTCCTGGGCCCGGGTGAGCTGGGGCCAGTACGGCGCGTCGGCCATGGCCGGGGCCTCGAGCAGGTAGGCCGCCGGGGTCGACGCCCGCTCGCGGATCACGTCCACCGCCACCACGAGCAGGGCCACCACCACCACGAGGCGGAGCGCGAGGCGGGTGAGGCGGCGCGTCCACGGCCAGGTCCGCCGGGGGGCCGCCGGCTGCCAGGGCCGGTCCGACGGGGTCGGATCGGCCCTCGACTCGACCCACCTCGACCCGCGCCGGCGCGGCGACCACGTGGTGTCCCAGCGCACCAGCCGGCCCACCGCCCACGGCAGCACCACGAACGGCACGGCGAGCACGGCGAAGCAGGCGCTCCGCAGGAGGTCGCCGACCCGTTCGACGGCGTGGCGGGCGCCCTCGTCGATCGCCACCAGGCGCTCGGGCCGGAAGGCGGCGAGGGCGCCGAGCAGCGCCGGCACCAGCGCCGCCACGAGCACCACCGGGCTGGTGGGGTGCAGCAGCCCGACCACGGCCGCGGCCACGCCGGTGCCGATGACCGGCCCCAGGCCGCGCACGGTGCCCGCACCGGCCAGGAAGGTGACCGCCCCGATCGCGGCACCGGCGCCGAGCAGGGTGGCCGCGCCGGCCACCGGTCCGGCCGCCAGCGCGGTGACCAGGACCCCGACGCCGATGGCGGCGACCCGCGCCGGATCCACCGGGCGCCACCGATCGGCGGTGGCCACGGCGACGCCGACGGCTGCGCCCACTGCGCCGAGCAGTGCCGCCCACCAGCCGGTGTCGAGCGCCAGCGCCCGGACCGTGGGCACCATCGCCACGAGGGCCACGGCCACGGCGACGCGCATGGCCAGGACCGGCGGGCGCCACCGAGCGGGCCGCTCCGCCGACGGGAACTGCGCCCAGCCGAAGCCGGCGGCGGGCCCCGGGGGTGCGGGCGCGGGCGCCGTCACGGTGCGTCGGCCGGCGCCAGGGCCGCCTCCGACGCCGGGTCGGCACGGCGCTCGGCACGCAGGTCGACGATGCAGTGCTCCACCACGAGGAGGTCGAGGCCGGCGGCGCGCGCCGTGCGGAGCGCGTCGTCGGGCGTGGCCACGATGGGCTCGCCGGCCCGGTTGAACGAGGTGTTCACCAGGACGGGGCACCCGGTGCGGGCCTCGAAGGCGGCGAGGAGGCGGTGGAGCTCGGGGTTGGTACCGGCATCCACGGTCTGGACCCGCGCCGAGCCGTCGACGTGGGTGCACGCCGGGATCGTGGACCGGGGGAGCTCGGAGCGCTCCCGCAAGCCCTCGGGCTCGACCTCCACCTCCAGCCGGTGCGCCGCGGCAACCGGGGCGGTGAAGAGCATGTAGGGCGACGACCCGGTGAGGTCGAACCACTCCTCGCTGCGCTCGGCGAGCACGGCCGGGGCGAAGGGCCGGAACCCCTCCCGACCCTTCACGCGGAGGTTGAGCTCCTGGCGGACGGTGGGCGAGCGCGGGTCGGCGAGGATCGACCGGTGGCCGAGCGAGCGCGGCCCGAACTCCATCGCACCGGTGAACCACCCGACGATCGCCCCGTCGGCGAGCTCGTCGGCCACCACTCTGGCCACCTCCTCGGGCGAGTCGAGGCGGCGATGCGCCACGCCGTTCCCGGCGAACCAGCGGTCGACCTCGTCGGGGAGCACCCGGGGCCCGAGGAAGGCCCCGCGCATCGCATCGAGCCCGCCGGTGGCGCGCGGCTGGCCGTGGACCTGGTGCCACGACGACAGCGCGGCGCCCACGGCGCTGCCGGCATCGCCCGCCGCCGGCTGCACCCAGATGTCGGCGAAGGTGCCAGCGGCCCGCAGGCGGCCGTTGGCCACGCAGTTGAGGGCCACGCCGCCGGCCAGGCACAGGTGGTCCTCGCCGGTGAGCTCGCGCGCCCGCGCCGCCATGGCGTCGACCGCGCCCTCCACCAGCCTCTGCACCGACGCGGCGAGGTCG
>JAHBSN010000042.1 GCA_019639095.1 Actinomycetota bacterium | reverse complement strand
TCGGCATCGCCAACACGCTGGCGCTGTCGGTCCACGAGCGCACCCGTGAGCTCGGCCTCCTGCGGGCGGTGGGCATGACCCGGGGCCAGCTCCGGGCCACCATCCGCTGGGAGTCGGTGCTGATCGCCCTCCTGGGCACGGGCCTCGGCGCCCTGCTCGCCGTGGCCGGCGCCTGGGGCATCGTGACCGCCCTGGCCGAGGAGGGGGTCACCGCCTTCGTGGTGCCCACCACCCGGCTGGCGGTGATCGTGGCCATGGCGGCACTCGCCGGCGTGGTGGCCGCCCTGGGCCCGGCCCGGCGGGCGAGTCGCCTCGACGTGCTGGAGGCGATCGCCACGCAGTAGCCCGACCCTTCCCCCAACCCGCCCACCGCCGCCCGATCCCCCCGGGCGGCGGTGGCGCGCATCCGGTGGGCGGTGGCGGGCGAGCCGTACGCTTCGCCCAGCGGGACGAGGAAGGCGGACAGCGATGAACGACACGACCGGCACCGAGGGCGACGACGACGGAGGCGGGTCGCCCGTGGAGGTCGGCGCGAAGCCGGCCCGACCCACCAACGAGGACCTGCGAGGACCTCGCCCGCTCCCGTCGGTGCCCTCGCTCGCCGGCACCGCCGCCGGGGCGTTCCTGGTGTTCGGGCTCTTCGCCCTGCTCGACGAGCTCGGCGACGACGCCCGCCTCGCCGGCATCGGGATCTCGCTCGTCTTCGAGGTGCTGGGGGTGGTCCTGCTGCAGTTCAGCAAGGGCCGCCGCAGCGCCACCGCCGGTGGCACCATCGCCGCCGTCGCCGTGATCCCCCTGCTCGGCTACCTGTTCGTGGACACCCCGGGGGACACGGTCGACTCGGCGCAGGACGTCACCGGACCGGTCGCCGCCACCCTCGTGGTGGCGGCCCTGGTCTGGTTCTGCGCCTGGTACTTCGGACCGGGTCGGCGCTACGCGTTCTTCCTGGCCGCCGCCTGCCTGGCCCTGTGGGCTGCGGCCCAGGTGCAGATCGTGTCCGATCCGATCGACCAGGTCTTCGGATACACGTCGGCCGCATCCACCTTCACGCCGATCGGTCCGAGCTCGGGCTACGACCCCTACGAGGACTACCCGGCCACCACCAGCTTCAGCTCGGACGACTTCAGCTCGGACGACTTCAGCTCGGACGACTTCAGCTCGGACGACATCTTCAGCAGCGACGACTACGACTACGACTACGACTACGGCGCCGACATCGACGACCCCAGCACCAAGCTCGGGGTGATCTCGCTGCTCTTCGGCTGCGCCTACCTGCTGGCCGCGGCCCGGCGAGACCGGCTGGGCGACACCCGCGCCGGCACCGCGCTCTTCGCGGTGGCGACACCGATCCTCGTCTACGCCGTGGCCTACCTGGGCGGCGACCTCGGGAGCGTGGGCACCAGCGTGCTCGCCCTCGCCCTGGGCGCCGTCGGGTTGTGGCTCGGCACCCGCACGGGGCGTCGGTTCACGTCGTGGGTGGGGACCGCCGCCTGCGTGTTCGCCGTGCTCGACCTCGTCGAGCACGCCGTGGGCGACAGCCCCCGCGCCTCGGCGGCGGTCCTGGTGGTCATCGGCCTCGCCATCGCCATCGGCGTGGGCCTGGTCGAGCAGCGGCGGGAGGTGGACCGCGCCGACGGCGAGGCGGCGGGGGCCGGTGACGACGGCGCGCCCGGCGTCGATCCCGGACCTCCCCCCGGACCGGGCATGGCCTTCTAGTGCCGCGGCCCCGCGTCCACCTCACGCCGGCGCGGGGCTGGCTGAACGACCCGAACGGCCTGGTCCACGACGGCCGCCGGTTCCACGCCTTCTTCCAGCACCACCCCCACGACCTCGAGTGGGGGCCCATGCACTGGGGCCACGCCACGTCCACCGACCTGGTGGCGTGGGACCACCAACCGCGCCCAACGCTCGCGCCCGGCCCGCTCGGCCAGGCGTTCTCGGGCTCGGCGGTGGTCGACGACCTCGACACCGCCGGCTTCGGCGCCGGGGCGGTCGTCCTCGTGTTCACCCACGCCACCGCGGAGCGACAGGTCCAGTCCCTGGCCTGGTCCACCGACGGGACCACCTTCACCGAGGCCGACGACAACCCGGTGCTCGTGGCCGAGGACGGGCTGGCCGACTTCCGCGACCCGAAGGTCCTGCGCTGGGGCGGGGCCGACGGCCACTGGGCGATGGTGCTGGCGGCGGGCGACGAGATCCGGGTGCTCACCTCGCCCGACCTGCACCGCTGGACCCAGACCGACACCTACCGGCCCGACCCGCCCCACGCCGGCGCCCTCGAGACGCCCGACCTGTTCCCGCTCGCCGCCGACGACGGCACCGAGCGCTGGGTGCTCGCGCTCGGCGTGCTGCAGGGCGCGCCCGCCGGGGGCAGCGGGACGTGGGCGGTGGTGGGCACCTTCGACGGTGAGCGGTTCCACGCCACGCATCCGGGTGGGTGGGTCGACCACGGCGCCGACTTCTACGCCGCCCAGTCCTGGAGCGGCGTCCCCGACGGGCGCCGCACCTGGACCGCCTGGTTGAGCAACTGGGACCACGCCACGGCGCTCCCCGCGCGGGCCTGGAGGGGGCAGCTGGCCCTCCCGCGCGAGCTGCGGCTCGTCGGCACCGGCCCCGAGGTGCGCCTGGTGCAACGGCCGGTGGCCGAGCTGGCCGGGTGGCACGAGCCCGGGTGGTCCGCCGATCGCCTGGACCTCGGGCCGGGCGAGGTCGCCTCGGTGCCGGTCTCGGGCCCCGCGCTCGACGTCGACGTCGGGGGCGTGGCCACCGACGGCGTCGACCTCCGGTTCCGTCGCCGCGGCGGCTCGGTCCGCGTGGAGGTGGCCCCCGGTGGCGCCGAGGTGCGGGTCACGTGCGCTCGCGACGACGTCGACGCCGCACCCGTGCGCGCCGCCCCCACCGGCGCCGGGCCCGACGACCACCTGCGCGTCGTGCTCGACCTCGCGTCGGTGGAGGTGTTCCTCGGGAGCGCCACGATCACCGAGCTCCTGCCGCTCCTCGACGAGCCGTGGTTCGTCACCGTCGCCGGCTCGGCCTCGGTGGGACCGGTCGCGGTCGGACCGGTGTCGGTGCATCCGCTCGCTCAGGGGAACTGGCGCCACACGACGTAGAGCAGCAGGACCTGTCCGCCCAGGGCGAGCAGGTGGAACACCTCGTGGTAGCCGAACGTGCGGGGCCACGGGTCGGGCCGCTCGAGCGCGTAGATCGCCGCCCCCGCCGAGAAGAGGGCGGCGGCCACGAACGCCAGCACCAGGTCGGCCGGGTCGATGCGGCGGGCCACGGCGGGCAGGAGGAGCACGCCGAGCCACCCGAGCACCAGGAACGACGCCGCCGCCACCTTGGGCGGCGCGCTGATCCAGAGCACGCGGGACGCCACCACCGCCAGCGCGAGCGCCCAGTACCCCACCAGCAGGGCGGTGCGGGTCGTCCCCGAGAAGAGGTAGGCGAGGAACGGCGTGTAGCCGGCGGCGATGGCCACCGCGTTCATGCTGTGGTCCAGGCGGCGCATCCACAGGTAGGTGCCGCCGCTCCACGCGCCGAGGTGGAAGGTGGAGCTCACCGCGAACACGCCGGTCATCCCGGCCACGAACACCAGGGCCGGCCACCGGTACGACCAGTCGGGCGCATCGGCCACCACGAGCGCGCCCACCGCCGGGAAGGTCCAGAACGCGAGGCGGTGGATGCGGCCGCGCCAGCGCGGTCGATCCGGCGCGTGCCCGGCCGGGGCGCTTGCGACGACCTCCACGGGCGCCGAGGGTAGGGCCGGGCCGGGGGCGCGCCCAAGCGGTACCCTTCCACCGCGAGGGGGGTCGAGAGCCGGGCGGCGAGAAGGCAGAGGTGGCGATGACACCCATCGAGGTGCGGTACACGATCAACGACCGGGCGGTGGGCGACGACATCGCCCAGGGCCTGCTCGACCGGCGCCTGGTGGCCTGCTGGCAGCGGCGGGGCCCCTTCGCCAGCCACTACTGGTGGGAGGGCCGGCAGGAGACCGCCGACGAGTGGCTCTACGCCGCCAAGACCACCGACACCCTGCTCGACGAGGTGGTGGAGGCCATCGGCGAGCGCCACCCCTACGAGGTGCCCGAGGTGATCGCCGTTGCCCTCGTGGGCGGGCGGCTCGAGTACCTGGACTGGATCGTCTCCGAGACCGAGCACCACCACGCGGAGGCGTGATGCACGAGGTGGTCGACGCCCTCCGCGCGCAGCAGGCCGAGCTCGCCGGCTACGTCGCCCACCTCGATGCGCAGGGCCTCGCCCGGCCCTCGCGCTGCCCCGGCTGGTCGGTGGCCGACGTGCTGCTGCACCTCGCCCAGACCAACGAGATGGCGGTGGCGTCGGTGGCCGGCCAGCTCGGATCGTTCGTGGAGCAGGCCACCGACGGGCTGGCACCGGCGGGCTCCATCGACGAGTGGGCCGGGTCGCTGGTGGAGCTGCAGCGCGGCGAGCCCACGGCCGACCGGGACCGCTGGCTGGCCAGCGCCGAGGCCCAGGCCGACGCGTTCGCCGGCTGCGATCCCGGCGAGCGGGTGGAGTGGGTGGCCGGCCAGCTCGCCGCCCGCACGCTCGCCACCACCCGGCTCACCGAGACGTGGATCCACACCGTCGACGTGGCGGCGGCGTTCGGCCCGCCGCCGGCGCCCACCGACCGCCTGTGGCACACCGCCCGGCTCGTGTGGCGGACGGTGCCCTACGCCCTGGGCCAGGCGAGGATCGCCGCCGCCGGCCCCGTGGCGTTCGACCTCACCGCGCCCGACGGGTCCCGGTGGGCGTTCGGCACCGACGACGCCCCGACCACCACCGTCAGCGGCTCGGCGGCCGAGCTCTGCGAGGTGGCGGGCCAGCGGGCGGTCGCGGCCGACACCTCGCTCGTGGGCTCGGGCCCCGATGCCGAGGCCGTGCTGCGGCTGATGCGCACCTTCGCCTGACGCCGACCCGCTCAGGCGTGGGTGTGGCCCCGGCGCATCGGCGGGAGGGTGGGCGGCGGGTTGCGGCGCTCGGGGAGGTCGGCCAGCAGGGCGGTGGTGGCGGCGGCGATCTCGGCCACGGCCTGCTCGAAGCGGACCTCGGTGACCTTGGACGGCTTGGTGATGCCGCTCACCTTGCGCACGTACTGGCGGGCGGCCGCCTCGATCTCCTCGGGGGTGGCCACCGGTTCGAGCCCTCGCAGCGTGGTGATGTTGCGGCACATGGCGGACTCCCCGGGTTCGACGGCGCGTCCGAGGGTAGCGATCGAGGGTGTGACATCGGCCGGAGACCCTTGCCAAACGAACGTTTGATTGCTTAGGGTGCCGGCCACTCGCCTCCGCCCGCTCGAACAGGAGCCCTCGTGACCGCCGTCGACACCCCCTTCGATCTCGCCGCCATCGACTTCTGCGATCCGGCCACCTACGACGACCCGTGGGCCGTGTACCGGGCGGTGCGGGACCTCGACCACCTGCACTACGACGCCGCGAACGACCTCTACATCGCCGGCCGCCACGAGGACGTCTTCCACATCAGTCGGGACAACGAGCTCTACTGCAACCGCTTCGGCGTGCGGCCCAAGATCGCCGGCGACATGTCGATCATCACGCTCGACGGCGAGGAGCACGTCCGCACCCGCCGGCTGATCAACGCCGGGTTCACGCCCCGCCGCGTGCGCGACCTCATGCCCCACGTGCGCCAGCTCACCAACGAGATCTGCGACCAGATCTCCGACTCGGGCCACATCGACTTCGTGGAGCAGTTCGCCATCCACGTCCCGCTGATCATCATCTGCGAGCTCATGGGCCTGAACCCCGAGCAGCGCATGAAGATGTACCGCTGGTCCGACGACATGATGGCCGGCGACGGCCACGTGGAGGCCGACGACCCGGTGCTGCACGCCGCCGCCGAGGCGTTCGGCGAGTTCGCCATGATGTGCCTCGAGCTCATCGCCGAGCGCCGGGCCGACCCCAAGGACGACCTCATCTCGGTGCTCACCCAGGCGTTCGACGACGGCGCGCTGGCCAAGGAGCACAAGGCGTACCAGGGCGTGGCCGACGACGAGCTGGCCAAGATGCGCGAGCAGCGCGGCAGCCTCAACGACGACGAGCTGCTCGCCTTCCTCGCCGTGCTCCTGGTGGCCGGCAACGAGACCACCCGCAACGCCATCTCGGGCGGCATGCTCGCCCTCAGCCTCTTCCCCGAGCAGAAGCAGCTCCTGCTAGACAACCTCGACATCGACGACTTCGTCGACAAGGCGGTCGACGAGCTCATCCGCTACGTGTCGCCGGTGCTCAACTTCATCCGCACCGTCACCAAGGACCACACCTACCGCGGCACCGAACTGAAGGAGGGCGACCGGGTCCTGCTCATGTACCCGTCGGCCAACCGCGACGAGCGCATCTTCGAGGAGCCCGACGTGCTCGACCTGCAGCGCGACCCGAACCCGCACCTGGCCTTCGGCATCGGCCCGCACTTCTGCCTCGGCGCCAACCTGGCCCGGATGGAGGTGAAGCTCGTGTTCCAGGAGCTGCTCACCCGCTTCCCCGACATGCGCATCGACGACGATGCCCCGCTCGACCGCGGCGAGTCCTCGCTGGTCATCGCCCTCCAGCACCTGCCCGCCACCTTCACCGCCGGCGGCTGCCCGGTGCCCCACTGAGGCATCGGAGGACCTGACCGTGGCCGCGGCGACGCTGCGCTCGAACCAGCGAGGCCACATCCTCGACGTGGCCCTGCGGATCATGTCCGAACAGGGCGCGGCCAAGACCTCGATGCGCCAGCTCGCACGGGAGTGCGGCATCAACGTCGCCACGCTGTACCACTACTTCGAGTCCAAGGACGCCCTGCTCGCCGCGGTCATCGAGGAACGGCGCTACGGCGCCCGCCTCGCCGACCCGCCGGAGATCCCGGCGCACCTCGCCGTGGAGGACCGGCTGCGACTCGTGTTCTCCACGGTGTGGCAGGGCGCCATCGCCGAGGAGCCGATCTGGCGGCTGCTGCTCGGCGAGGCGCTGCGGGGCGAGCCCACCGCGATCCCCGTCGGCCAATCGCTGCTCGACGTGCTGGGTCCCGGCCTGGCGGCCTGGGTGGGCTCGGCCATCCCCGAGCTGGACCACCCCGACGCGGTGGCCGACCTCCTGCTCGGGCAGCTCTTCGCCGGCTTCGTCCGCCACATCTTCCAGCCCGAGCTCGACGTCGACGAGATCGAGCGGGCCGGGGGCGACGCCATCGCCGCCGCCGTGATCGCCTGACCTCACCCACCCCGTAGGCTGGACGCCTTTCCGGGGGAGGAACACATGGAGATCATCGGCGGCGTCGAGACCTTGACCGTCACGGGGGCCACGCCCGGCGCCCACCTGCGCATCGAGTCCGAGGTGGCGGGCCACGTCGCCACCGTGGTGGCCGACCGGCTGGGCAGCGCCCACCTCGCGTTCACCCCGGCCGAGCCCCGGCTCCTCGAGACGCCCGACGACCTGGTGTCGGCGCTGGCCGACGGCCAGCCCGTGCCGCCCGGTCGCTACACGGTGGTGGACGAGTCGGTGTCGCCGCCGGCCGCCCACGGGCCGGTGCAGGTGCTCGACGTGGACGACCTGCCCGATCCGTCCCTCTACGACCAGGAGCTGGCCGAGGGCTTCGGGTACCTCACCGTGCGAGACGGCGTGCAGCTGTCGGTCATGGTGCGCTTCCCCGACGAGAACCTCTTCGGCCCGGCGCCCTGGCCCACGGTGATCGAGTACTCGGGCTACGGCCCGTCCAACCCCGACAGCCCGCAGCCCTCCACGCTGCTCGCCAACGTGCTCGGCTTCGCCACCGTCGGCGTCAACATCCGCGGCACCGGCTGCTCGGGCGGCGTGTACGACGTGTTCAGCCCCGGCCAGGCCGCCGACGGCTACGACGTGGTGGAGACGGTGGCCCGCCAGCCCTGGGTGCTCCACGGCCGCCCCGGCATGGTGGGGCTCAGCTACCCGGGCATCACCCAGCTGTACGTGGCCGCCACCCGGCCGCCGTCGCTGGCGTCGATCGCCCCGCTGTCGGTGATCGACGACCTCTGGCGCCAGCAGTGGCCGGGCGGCATCTACAACATGGGCTTCACCCGGGCCTGGATCGCCGGCCGGGACCTCCAGACCCGCAAGGGCGGCATGGCGTGGGACCAGGCCCGCATCGACGCCGGCGACGAGGTCGCCCGCGCCAACCAGGAGATCCGGTCGCAGAACTTCGACTTCGAGCGCTTCGGCCGCGCCATCGGCGACTTCCGGCCCACCCTCCAGGCCCGCCGCATCGGCCTGCACGTCAACAAGATCGACGTGCCCGTGTACCTCACCGGCGCCTGGCAGGACGAGCAGACCGGCAGCCGCTTCGCGTCGATGATCGACTCCTTCGACGCCTCGCCGCACTCGCGCGCCATCGTCTTCAACGGTCACCATCCCGACGGCTACAGCCCCGGCGTGGTGCTGCGCTGGTACGAGTTCCTGTGCTTCTACGTCGCCCGCCGGATCCCCCAGCTCCCCGAGGTCCTCCGGGCCATGGCCCCGCTGCTGTTCAAGGACTACTTCGGCTACGAGGCCGTGCTCGAGGCCGACCGCTTCCTCCACCACGGCGACGACTTCGAGGCCGCCCTGGCCGAGTACGAGGCCGAGCCGCGGGTGCGGCTGCTGTTCGAGAGCGGCGCCGGCCACGACGTCCTCGGCGCCGCCGGCCACCGCTTCGAGGCGTTCGCCGAGACCTTCCCGCCGGCCGGGGTGGAGGGGCGTCGCTGGTGGCTGTCGCCCGACGGCACGCTCACCGACGGCGACGCCGCCCCGACCGAGGCCGGCGAGGCCCGCTACGAGGACGACCTGGAGGCCGGGGCGCTCGGGTACTCGGCCGAGCTGCTCGCCGAGAGCGACCTCGACCGCTTCACCCAGCCCGAGGTGCCCATCACCTGGACCCGCTTCGCGCCCGAGCACCGGGTGGCCCTGGAGTCCGAACCGCTCGCCGAGCCGCTGGTGATCGCCGGCTTCGGCCACGTCGACCTGTGGCTGCAGCCCGGCACCGCCGACACCGCCGTGCAGGCCACGCTCCTCGAGGTGCGCCCGGACGGCTACGAGCAGCGGGTGCAGAGCGGGTGGCACCGCCCGGTGCACCGGGTGGAGGACCCCGACCACAGCGACCACCTGCGGGCCGACTACACCTTCGCCCCCGAGGACCGCGAGCTGCTGGTGCCCGGCGAGTGGATCCGGTTCCGCCTGCCGATCTACCCCTTCGCCCACGTGTTCCGGCCCGGGTCGCGCCTGCGGCTCCAGCTGTCCACGCCGGGCCGGGACCACCCGTTCTGGTGCTTCGACAACCCGGTGCAGGCCGGGGCGTCGCACACCGTGGGGCTCGGCGGCGCCCACGCCTCGTCGCTGGTGCTGCCGGTGTGGCCGGTCCACATCGAGCACCCCGCCGACCACCCGCCCGCCGGCTCCCTCCGCGGCCAGCCCGCCCGCCTGGTCGGCTGACGCGATCCCGAGCGCGTGGGCGCGTGCTCGGCGGGTGCGTGTGCGCAACCCGTCCTCCCACGACGTCTCGCGCACACGCGCCTCAGGGCTCAGGGGTGGCGGGCGGCCAGGACGTAGCCCGCGAACACCACGTCGGCGGGCTCGTCGCCGACGCCGGGCCAGGGGACGGTCGACGCGAGCCAGCGGGCGATGTTGGCCCGGTCCTCGCCACGGCCCACCGCGAGGGTCACGAACGACTCCGTCAGCAGGTAGTCGACGTAGGCCGATCGGGTGAGGGACACGTCGACCTCGAACGGCTGGCACACCACCACCAGGCCGCCCGCCTCGAGTGCGTCGGCCGTGACGGGCGACGTGGAGGGTGCTCCACGTGGCCAACGCGCCAGCACGTCGTCGAACCAGGGCCCGAGGTCCGGGCCGTCCCGGAGGCGGCGGCCGGTGGCGAAGTCGTAGACGAGGGCCATGCCACCGGGCGCCAGCACCCGGGCGAGCTCCGCCACCGCAGCGCCCAGATCGTCGACGAAGTCGAGCGAGCCGGCGGCCGTGACGAGGCCGACCGACCCATCCGGCACGGGGAGCGCCTCCGCTCGGGCCTCGGCACCGAGGGCTCCCGGCGCCACTTGCGACACGAGGGCCACCATCCCCGGCTCGGGGTCGACGGCCAGGCAGCGCCGCGCCCGCCCGACCAGCGGCCGGGTGGAGAGGCCGGCGCCGCAGCCGACGTCGAGCGCCACCTCGACGCTGGCCGGCAGGTCGAACCGTTCCTCCGCCAGGGCCACCACCGCGGGGTGCACCGGCGGGCGGGCCGAGGCGTAGCCCAACGCCGCCTCCGCCGAACCGAACAGCGCCCCCGACCCCACGGGAGCACCGTACGGCGGTGGCGCGGCGGTCGCCGGCCGTACGATCGCCGCTGTGACCAGCGCTCCGTCGACCGCCGACCTCGACGCCATGGCCCTCGCCCTCCACGAGGCCCGAGCCGCCGGGGAGCGGGGCGAGGTGCCGGTGGGCGCGGTCGTGGTGGTGGACGGTCAGGTGGTGGCGCGCCGGGGCAACGAGCGGGAGGCGTCGGGCGACCCGACGGCGCACGCCGAGGTCCTGGCGCTGCGAGACGCGGCGGCCGCGGTGGGCGAGCGCCGGCTCCACGCCGCCACGCTGGTGGTGACGCTCGAACCCTGCCCACTGTGCGCCGGTGCGGTGTGGGCCGCCCAGGTGGGGCGGGTGGTCTACGGCGCCGCCGACCTGCGGGCCGGGTCGATGGGGTCGCTCTACAACCTGGCCGTGGACCCGCGCCTCAACCACGCCACCGAGGTGGTGTCGGGCGTCCGCGCCGACGACGCCGCCGCCCTCCTCACCGCCTTCTTCGCCGACCGCCGCTGATCCGTTCTCGTGCCCGTGTTCGCCGCAGATGGCGAACACGGGCACAAGAAGCGGGGAACCGGACATCGCGCAGCATCTGCGCAGATTCTGCGCCGACGTCGCGAACCGGCCTGGGGTGGGGGGTGGCGCGTTGGCTAACGTCGTCGACGGAGGGCTGCCAGAGCGGACGAATGGGACGGTCTCGAAAACCGTTGTGGCTGCAAGGTCACCGTGGGTTCAAATCCCACGCCCTCCGCCATCGTGAGTCGGCCCGGGTCCCTCGGACCCGGGCCGCTTCGCGCTCAGGCCAGGCGACCGGCGGTGGTGGCGCCGAAGCGCTCGATCTCCCGGGGGATGTCGAGCGGGAGCGGCCGCGGCGACACCTCCACCCCCTCCTCGAGCAGCTCGACGGGGACGCACCAGCACACCTCGAACTCGAGGCCGTCGGGGTCCCGGGCGTAGAGGCTCTTGGAGACCGTGTGGTCCGAGGCGCCCACCAGCGCACCGGCCGCCGACAGCGCCTGGGCCAGGTCGGCCAGGTCGGTGAGCGTGGGCACCTCCCACGCCAGGTGGTAGAGCCCCACCGTGGATCGGCCTGCCGCGGAGGGCCCGGCCCCGTCCCCGATGGAGAAGAAGGCGATGTCGTGGTCGTTCGTGGACTCCCGCGCTCGCAGGAAGGCACCGCCGGGGAAGGCCAGCACCGTGGTGAAGCCGAGCACGTCCTCGTAGAACGAGGCCGAGCGGGCGGCGTCGCGCACGTAGAGCACGGCGTGGTTGAGCTGGCGGATCCCCATGGCGGTACCTCCTGCGGGCGGGGCGGATGGCGAGAACGGACGACCGACGAGCCGGGGGGAGGCTCAGTCGACCAGCGCGGCCTGCAGCACGGCCTCGACCTCGAGGCTGATGCTGATCTTGTCACCGACCACGACGCCGCCGCCGTCCATCGGGATCTCGAAGTCCACGCCGAACTCCTTGCGGCTGATCTCCGCGGTGGCCGAGAAGCCGGAGCGGGTGCCGCCCCACGGGTCGGGGTGGACCCCGTTGAACTCGAGGTCGAGCACGACGGGCTTGGTGGTGCCCTTGATGGTGAGGTCGCCGGTGACCTTGTAGTTCGAGCCGGCGGGCTCCACCTTGGTGGAGGCGAAGGTCATCGTGGGGTGGGTCTCCACCTCGAAGAAGTCGGCCGAGCGGAGGTGGCCGTCGCGCCCCTCGTCGCGCGTGTTGATGGACGACAGGTCCACCTCCACCTGCACCGAGGACTGCAGCGGGTCGTCGGCGATGGTCACGGTGCCCTCGAAGGTCTCGAAGTTGCCCTTCACCTTGGAGACCATGAGGTGGCGGACCGAGAAGCCGATCTCGGAGTGCGACTTGTCGATGGTCCAGGTGCCGGCGGGGATGTCGGGGGTGCTCATGGCGGTGCTCCTCAGAAGGGTTGAAGGTTTGATGGTTGAACGCACAATCACCATACCCAACCTCGTTGAAGAATCAACCATTCCCGGGTAGATTCGCGACATGGCCCCCAGACCCGCCGCCACCGACGACGTCCGCTGGCTCTCCGACGACGAGCAGCGGGCGTGGCGCGCCTTCGTGAACGGCACGCGCCGCCTGCTCGACCGCCTCGAGCGGGACCTCAAGGCGCACGGCCTGAGCCACGACGACTACGGGGTGCTGGTGGCGCTCTCGGAGGCCGACGGCGGCCGGCTCCGCATGGCCGACCTGGCCGATCAGTCGGTGGAGTCCCGCAGCCGCCTGTCGCACCACATCGGGCGCATGGAGACCGCCGGGCTGGTCCGGCGCGAGCAGTGCCCCGAGGACCGGCGTGGGTTCTTCGCCGTGCTCACCGATGAGGGCCGGGCGCTCATGGACGAGACCGCGCCGCACCACGTGGCCGGCGTGCGGGCCCACTTCCTCGACCAGCTCGAACCCGCCGAGCTCGACGTGATCGGCACCGCCTTCGCCCGCATCGACGACGCGTTCGGGCCCGAGGGTCGCTGCCCCGGTTCCTGACCGCCCGGCCCAACGGGGGAACTGCCAGGGGCACCCCGTAGCCTGCCCTCCGCCATGGAAGCGCAGATGCACCGGATGATGACCTCGGACCCGTCGGCCACGAAGGGCGTGTCGCTCACGCCCGGCCTCGTCGGCCGGGTGTGGCGCTTCGCACACGCCTACCGGCTGCGGGTGTTCGGCTTCCTCGCCATCGTGGTGGTGGAGTCGTTCCTCGGCCTCGTGCCACCGCTGGTGATCAAGGCGATCATCGACCACGCCGTGCCCGACCAGGACAAGGGCCTCGTCACCGTGCTCGCCCTGGTCATGGTGGGCGTGGCGTTCGTGAACGCCGGGCTGTCGCTGGTGGAGCGCTGGCTGTCGTCCACCATCGGCGAGGGCCTCATCTTCGACCTGCGCTCCGCCCTGTTCGACCACGTCCAGCGCCAGCCCATCGCCTTCTTCACCCGCACCCAGACCGGCGCACTCGTGAGCCGCATGAACAACGACGTGATCGGCGCCCAGCGCGCCGTCACGGGCACCCTCGGCACCGTCGTCAGCAACATCGTCACCCTCGTCACCACGCTGATCGCCATGGCCGTGCTCGAGTGGCGCCTCACCGGGCTGTCGCTGCTGCTGCTCCCCCTGTTCCTCCTGCCGGCCAAGCGCGTGGGCCGTCGCCTCGCCGGGATCACCCGCGAGGGGTTCGACCTCAACGCCTCCATGAACGCCACCATGACCGAGCGGTTCGGGGTGTCGGGCGCCCTGCTGGTGAAGCTGTTCGGCCGCCACGACGACGAGCGGGACTTCTTCGCCGACCGGGCCTCCCGGGTGCGAGACATCGGCGTCCGAAGCGCCATGTACAGCCGCACCTTCATGGTGGCCCTCTCCATGGTGGGCGCCGTCGGCACGGCGATCATCTACCTCGTGGGCGGCCGGCTGGTGATCTCCGGCTCCATCAGCACCGGCACGCTCGTGGCCCTCGGGGTGTTCGTCACCCAGATCTACGCCCCGCTCACCAGCCTCACCAACGCCCGGGTGGACCTCATGACGGCGTTCGTGAGCTTCGACCGCGTCTTCGAGGTGCTCGACGCCCCCAACCCGATCACCGACCGGCCCGACGCCCGCCAGCTCGCGAACGCCCGCGGCGGCATCGAGTTCGACGACGTGACCTTCGCCTACCCGTCGGGCGCGGAGGCGTCGGTCACCTCCCTCGAGAGCGCCGCGCAGCTGGCGGCGCCGGACCGCAGCACCGGCCCCGTGCTGCACCACATCACCGCCACCATCGAGCCCGGCGAGCTGGTGGCGGTGGTGGGCCCGTCGGGCGCCGGCAAGACCACCCTCACCCAGCTCGTGCCCCGCCTCTACGACGTCACCGACGGCGCCGTGCGCGTCGACGGGATCGACGTGCGAGACCTCACCCAGGCGTCGCTGCGCGCCGCCATCGGCGTGGTGAGCCAGGACCCGCACCTGTTCCACGAGACCGTGGCCGACAACCTGCGCTACGCCAAGCCCGACGCCACCATGGCCGAGATGGAGGCGGCCACCCGGGCCGCCCGCATCCACGACGTCATCGCCGCCATGCCCGACGGCTACCGGACCGTGGTGGGCGAACGGGGCCATCGCCTGTCGGGCGGCGAGCAGCAGCGGCTGGCCATCGCCCGCATGCTGCTGAAGGACCCGGCGATCGTGATCCTCGACGAGGCCACGTCCAACCTCGACAGCGAGAACGAGGCCGCCGTCCAGCAGGCCCTCGCCACCGCCCTCCACGGCCGCACGTCGCTGGTGATCGCCCACCGCCTGTCCACCATCACCGACGCCGACCGCATCCTGGTGATCGACGACGGGAGGCTGGTGGAGCAGGGTCGCCACCACGACCTGATCGACGCCGGCGGGCTCTACGCGGACCTCTACCGAACCCTGGTGCGCGGGGACCTCACCGCCTCCTGACGGCGGTAGGGTCGACCTCGCATCGCTGTCGAGAAAACCGAGGAACACCGCTATGGCCATCGAGCTGCCCCCGCTTCCCTACGCCGAGGATGCCCTGGCGCCCAAGGGTCTGTCCGCCGAGACGATCCAGTACCACTACGGCAAGCACCACGCCACGTACGTCAACACCCTCAACGGCCTGATCGAGGGCACCGAGCACGCCGACAAGTCGCTCGAGGAGATCATCCTCGCCGCCGACGCCGGCCCCCTCTTCAACAACTCCGCCCAGGTCTGGAACCACACCTTCTACTGGAACTGCCTGTCGCCCACCGGCGGCGGCGAGCCCACGGGCGAGGTGGCCGACGCCATCAACTCAGCGTTCGGCTCCTACGACGCCTTCGCCTCGGAGTTCACCGAGGCGGCCAAGACCCAGTTCGGCTCGGGCTGGGCCTGGCTGGTGGACGACGGCGGCCTCAAGATCCAGAAGACCGCCAACGCCGACCTGCCCCTCAAGCACGGCGTGAAGGCGCTCCTCACCTGCGACGTGTGGGAGCACGCCTACTACATCGACTACCGCAACGCCCGCCCCGACTACGTCGGCAACTTCCTCGCCAACCTGGTCAACTGGGAGTTCGTGGGCCAGAACCTGGCCAGCTGATCCACGCGGCGGCCATCCGGTCGCCGTCCACCGATCGCCTCCGGAGGCCGCACCTCGTGTGCGGCCTCCGGCGCGTCCGGGACCGCACCCCGCCGGCCGGCGCTACCGTCGCCGCCGTGGTGGACGGCGCGCTGTTCGACGACGAGGTGGGCGGACCGCCCACGCTCACCGTGGGCGAGCTGGCGGCGCGCATCGCCCGGCTCACCGCCACCGCCTTCCCCGGCGACCTGTGGGTGGAGGGCCAGATCCGCAACCTGTCCCGCTCGGCCAACGGGCACGTCTACTTCGACCTGGCCGAGCCCACGCCCGCCGGCGACCAGCCCCGAGCCCAGGTGGCGGTCACGCTCCTCGCTCCGGAGCGCCAGCACGTCAACGAACAGCTCCGCCGGGCCGGCGGCGCCGTGCGCATGGACGACGGGATCGAGGTGCGCATCCAGGGTCGCCTGCGCTGGTACGCGCCTCGGGGCACGCTCCAGCTGCGGATGCACGGGATCGACCCGACGTTCACGCTGGGGCGCCTCCAGGCCGACCGGGATCGGATCCTGGCCGCGCTCGCCGCCGACGGGCTGCTCCACGCCAACCGAGCTCGCCCGCTCCCGCTCGTCCCGCTGCGGGTGGGGATCGTCACCAGCACCGGCAGTGCCGCCCACGCCGACGTGGTGGCCGAGCTCGACGCCAGCGGGTTCGCCTTCGAGGTGCGCACGGTGGATGCCCGCACCCAGGGGGCCGACTGCGCCCCGTCGGTGGTGCGGGCCCTCGCCCTCCTGACCCCCGACGAGGTCGACGTGGTGCTGCTGGTGCGCGGGGGTGGCGCCCGCACCGACCTCGCCGGGTTCGACAGCGACCTGGTGGCCCGGGCGGTGGCGGCGGCCGGCGTGCCCGTGTTCACCGGCATCGGCCACGAGGTCGACCGGTCCATCGCCGACGAGGTGGCCCACTCGGCCCACAAGACCCCCACCGCGGCCGCCGCCGCGGTGGTGGAGGTGGTGCGGGCGTTCCTGGCCCGGGTGGACGAGCGGTGGGAGGCGGCCCGGCGCGCCGCGCTCGCCACGGCGTCGGTGGCCGACACCCGCCTGGAGCGTCGGGTGGCGCGCGTCTCGCGGGCGTCGGTGCGCACCCTGGCTCGCCACGAGGACCGCCTGGGCGCCGTGGCCGACCGCACCGCGCGCGCCGCCCGCCGCACCCTGGGGCGCGCCGAGGCCGCCCTCGACGGGCACGGGTCGGCCGCGATCGGGCGGGCCACGCGGGGCCTGGCCCGGGCCGATCGGCGCGTCGAGGACCTCCAGGCCCGGGTCCGCGCCCACGACCCCGCCCATGCGCTGGCCCGGGGCTGGACCATCACCACCACCGCCGACGGCGCGCCGGTCCGGGGCGTGGCCCACCTCGCCCCGGGCGCCGCCCTCGTCACCCGCTTCGCCGACGGCACCGCCACCAGCACGGTGACCGCCGTCGACCCGAACCCGATCGCATCGCCCGAGGAGACCGCACCGTGAGCGAACCGACCCCCGTGTCCGAGCTCGGCTACGCCGACGCCCTCGCCGAGCTCGAGTCGATCCTCGATCGCCTGGAGCACGACGAGCCCGACGTCGACCGTGTGGCCACCGACGTCGCCCGCGCCGCCGAGCTGGTGCGCCACTGCCGCGAGCGGATCTCGTCGGCCCGCCTCCGGGTGGAGGAGGTGGTGGGCGACCTCGCCCCCGACGACGCCGCCGGTCTTCCCCCCGACTGACCCCGGGTCGGTCAGCCCGCCACCTCGTCGCACCGGGCGTCGAGGCGGAACGAGATCGGACGGGCGGCGTCGGCCGACGTCGCCACCGGTCGGCCCGTGTCGACGTCGAGCGGCTCGAGGCGGCCGGCCACCTGGATGCGCGACCCGCGCACCCGCGCCGAGGTGATGGTCCCCGGTGCCCGACCGGTCTGGCCCCGCCGCGCCCACGACTCGTCGCCCGAGGCCCCGAAGGAGTCGGCCAGCACCGCCGAGTTGGCCGACTCGCGGGCGAAGCCGGCGCCGTCGACGGTGAGGCCGGTGGAGTCGGGCACGCCGGTGCGGCCGTCGTCCTCCACCCCGACCACGGCCTGCAGCACCACGTCGCCCGGACCTCGGCCGACGACGAACACGGTGGTGCCGTCGAGCCCGCAGGAGTCGAGCTCGAGGGTGGTCGACTCGCCGCCCACGTCGAGCTGGGCGGTGCGGTCCTCGAACTCGTTGCGGCTGCAGCCCGCCGTCAGGGCGACGGCGACCACGACCAGGGCGGCCGCCGCGGCCACCCGGCGGGGGCGGACGGCGGTTCGGCGAGCGGGCACGCCGAGCACGGTAGGCGGCGCCCTCGCCACTCGCGGCGGCCGGCGCCCCGAACGTCACGCGCGAAACCGACAGGAACGCGGCCCGGGTACCGCACATTCGCCGTGGGGGGATCGGGGTGGGGCGGGCGGTGGCCGGTAGAGTGCCCGCCCATGCTGACCCTCGTGACCGGCGGGGCCGGGTTCATCGGCTCCAACCTGGCCGACGCCCTGCTGGCGCGCGGCCACGAGGTCCGCATCATCGACGACCTGTCCACCGGCGTGCGCGAGAACCTGCCCGCCGGCGCCCGCTTCTTCGAGGGGTCCATCACCGAGCCCGACCTGCTCGAGGAGGCCGTGGCCGACGTCGAGGTCGTCTTCCACCAGGCCGCGCTCGGGTCGGTGGCCCGCTCGGTGAACGCCCCGCTCGTGTCCGACACCGCCAACA
>JAHBSN010000419.1 GCA_019639095.1 Actinomycetota bacterium | reverse complement strand
CCGCCGTGCAGTCCATCGCCGACCTCTCCGTCGACGTGGACGACAAGGACCAGATCGCCAAGGTCGCCTCCATCTCGGCCAACAACGACTACGAGATCGGCGAGCAGATCGCCGAGGCCATGGACAAGGTCGGCAAGGACGGCGTGATCACCGTCGAGGAGTCGAACACGTTCGGCATCGAGACCGACTTCGTCGAGGGGATGCGCTTCGACAAGGGCTACATCTCGCCGTACTTCGTGACCGACCCCGAGCGCATGGAGGCCGTCCTCGACGACGCCCTCATCCTGCTCGTGTCGTCCAAGGTCGGCGCCGTGCGAGACCTGGTGCCGGTGCTCGAGAAGGTCATGCAGGCCGGCAAGCCGCTGGTGATCGTGGCCGAGGACATCGAGGGCGAGGCCCTCAGCACCCTCGTGGTCAACAAGATCCGCGGCACGTTCCGCTCGGTGGCCGTGAAGGCCCCCGGCTTCGGCGAGCGCCGCAAGGCCATGCTCCAGGACATCGCCATCCTCACCGGCGCGCAGGTGATCTCCGAGGACGTGGGCCTCAAGCTCGAGAACACCACGCTGGACCTCCTCGGCACGGCCAAGAAGGTCATCATCACCAAGGACGAGACCACCATCGTCGAGGGCGGCGGCAGCGCCGACGACGTGAACGGCCGGGTCAACCAGATCAAGGCCGAGATCGACAACACCGACTCCGACTACGACCGCGAGAAGCTCCAGGAGCGCCTGGCCAAGCTGGCCGGCGGCGTGGCCGTGCTCAAGGTGGGCGCCGCCACCGAGACCGAGCTCAAGGAGAAGAAGCACCGCATCGAGGACGCCGTCTCCACGGCCAAGGCCGCCATCGAGGAGGGCGTGGTCCCCGGCGGTGGCACCGCCCTCATCCGGGCCCAGGCCGCCGTGCTCGACGTGGCCGCCAAGCTCGAGGGCGACGAGGCCACCGGTGCGCTCATCGTGTCCCGCGCCGTGGAGGAGCCCCTGAAGCAGATCGCCATCAACGCCGGTCTCGAGGGCGGCGTCGTGGTGGCCAAGGTGCGCGAGCTCACCGGTTCCAACGGCTACAACGCCGCCACCGGCGAGTACGGCGAGCTGCTGCCCGCCGTGCCCGACGCCGCCAAGGTGACCCGCTCGGCCCTGCAGAACGCGGCGTCCATCGCCGCCCTGTTCCTCACCACCGAGGCCGTCATCGCCGACAAGCCCGAGGACGCCCCGGCCGGCGGCGGCATGGGCGGCATGGAGGACTTCTGATCCACCCGGTGGGCGCCCCGCCCACCTGAACGATCCGATCCGGTGGCCGGTCTCCTGGGGGGCCGGCCACCGGCGCGCCCGAGGTCGGTCGTGGCTAGCCTCCCGCCGTCCACGACAGGGAAGGGGAAGGGCATGTCCCACACGTTCGAGGTCACGGTCGAGGCGATGGAGGAGGGTCCGGAGGAGGCACTTCGCGACCGCTGGGCCACCTGCGCGGCACGCCGGCTGTCGCGCCTGGAGGAGGCCGATGGCGCCTACCCCGAGGCCGGGGGGTGGTTCGACATCCTCGACACCTTCGAGGGACCGTTCCTGTGGGAGCTGAGCGACGCCGAGCTCGAGGCCAACCCGCCGTCGTCGGTCGAGTTCGAGGTGGTGTCGGTGGACCCGCCCGAGCCGCCGGGCGAGGGCGTGGTGCGCGTGACCGTGCGCGTGCCGTTCTAGGGCTCCTCGTCGCCCACCGGCTCCTCGGTCCAGCCGCTGGTGGACCACAGGTGCGGGCGCTCGTCGCCGAGGAAGGTGAACCGGCGGCCGTCGGCCTCCACCACCTCGCCCGCCACGCCGTCACGCACCTCGACGCCGCCTCGGTAGAGCCGACCGATGCGGCCCTCGCTCCGCGTACCGGCGTGGAGCAGCTCGACGCGCAGCTCGTAGGCCCCGTGGGCCGGGCGGGCGGGGGCCGGAGCGGACCGCGGCCGCAGCCGCCCCAGCACGTCCCGGAGCCCCACGGCGCCGACGGTACCGGGGTCGGGCGGTCGGACGCCGACACGCGCCGTTCACACCCCGGTGCGAGGCCCGACACGGGCGCCGCGTAGCCTCACGGCCAGTTCCCGGGGACCCGGCGGCCCGTCCCAGTCGCCGCAGGAGGACACCATGGCCACACCCGCCGGCCGGCGCCGGACCTCGCTCGACACCAGCACCAACTTCGTCGAGATCCACGGGCACCAGCGGGCCTACCGCATCTGCGGACGGGGCCCGGCGCTGCTCCTGCTGCACGGCATCGGCGACAGCTCGGTGAGCTGGGTGCCGCTGATGCGGCCCCTCGCCGAGCGATTCACCGTGATCGCGCCCGACCTGCTCGGCCACGGCGAGTCGGCCAAGCCCCGGGC
>JAHBSN010000418.1 GCA_019639095.1 Actinomycetota bacterium | reverse complement strand
GCACTCGTCGAGGGCGCTGGTGATCTCGAGCTCGAGCCGGCTGCGCTCGGCCGACGCCGCCTCCAGCGCCTCCCGGGCCGCGCCCTCGCCCCGCAGGAGCTCCTCCAGCGCAGCCGTGGCCGCGTCGCGCTCGGCCACCGCGTCGGTGAGCGCCTGGCGGCAGGACTCCAGGGTGGCGGCGCAGCGGTCCCGTCGGGCCGTGGCCTCGTCGTGGGCGGCTCGGGCCGCGGCCAGCGTCGCGTCGTGGCCGGGCAGGTCGTCGGCGGTGACCACGGCGGCCACGGGCCGATCGAGGCCCAGCAGGGCGAGCGATCCCCCGTCGAGGTCGAAGTGGATGCCGTGGGCCTCCACCTCGCCGGTGGCGTCGAGGTCGCCGCCGGCGGAGAGCCGGCCGAGCACCTCGCGCAGCCAGGCCCGGCGCAGCGGATCGGAGCTGCGCACCACGGACACCTCGGGGTGCAGCGCCACGGGGGCGCCCGCACCGGCGGCGTCACGCAGGGCCAGGACCTTCATCGCTCGTACCTCTTCATCCCACGTGGCGACCGGGCCCGGCGAGGGCTCCGGGCCGCTGGCACGGTACCCGATGCTCGAAGGTGCAGAACAGACATGTCCGTCCTATCGGCCGGGAACCCCCAGGTCAGGAGACCGGGATGCGCTGAACCGGCGGATCGTCGTCGTCGTCGCTCGCGAACGGGTCCCGATCCGGGTCTCCGGCGGCCCGGCGCGCCGGGCCCGACAGCCGTCCGGCGAGGGTCCCGAGCCCCCCGAGCGCCTCGAGCACGCCCCCGAGCGCGCGGGGGTCCTCCACCAGGTCCTCGGCCACGTCGAGCAGGGCCCGGGACGCCGCGATCGCCTCGTGGGCGGCCCGCTGGAGGTGCTCGACACCGGCCTGCACCCGGGGGTCGTCGCCGGCGAGGTCGCGCAGGCGACCGAACGGGTCGGCGCCGTGGTCGGCGCCCGGCGCGTCGTCGGCCCAGGGGCGATCAGCTCCGTGGTCGCCATCGTCGTGCAGATCGGTCATCGCGCGCTCCGAGCCCGCCGCCGCCCGCCGGTGCCGGACGCCCCGTCGGCCGCTCCCTCGGCCGCTCCGGGATCTCGGGCCTCGCCCGAGAAGGTGACGCGGAGGCGGCCGTCGCGCAGCGACGCGGCGCCCACCGGTCGCCGGCGCAACGAGTCGGGCAGCAGCAGGGCGCGCCGGTGGCTCCCCACCCGGATGAGCAGCTCGTCGTCACGCCGCCCCAACTCCAGGTCGTCCTTGTCGGCGAAGGGCAGCTCGAGCACCAGCTCGTAGCCCGCGCCCTTGCGGGTGACCGCCATCGGCTCGCCGGGGTGCAGCACCGCAGCCGGGTCGACCTCGTCGTAGAGCCCGGTGCCGAAGGCGCGCAGGGCCTCCACACCCACCACCTCGTGGGCCGCCAGCTCGGCCCGCAGGATCGGCAGCGGGGCGAACCCCTCCTCGATGGAGGCCAGGTGCTCGGCGTGGCGGGCCCGCCACTCGGCGAACCACGGGTCGGTCACGGCCTCGGGCAGCAGGCGGTTGGCCACCACCGCGTCGACGCGGTAGCCGAACAGCGACAGGTAGGTGTAGGTCCGCCGGGCCTCGGCCACCACCAGCCGCTCGGGGTTCACCACGAGGCGCACGCTTGTGCGCTCCGTGTCGCACAGGAGCTCCCGCACGCCGTCGAGCCGGTCGTAGAACCGCGACGCCGAGCCGAACACGTCGTCGCCGGGCACGGGGAGGCCGGCGACGCGCCCGAGCAGGGGCGAGACCACCCGGTTCACCTTGCGACTCATGGGGAAGACGCGATCCATGTACCAGCGCAGGATCTCCGGCAGCGACAGCAGCCGCAGCGTCTCGGCCGTGGGGGCGCAGTCCACCACCACGACGTCCCACTCGCCGCTGTCGGCGTAGCCCTTGATGTCGCTCAGGCTGAAGACCTCGTCCAGGCCCGGCACCACCGAGAGCTCCTCGGCCTCGATGGCGGCCACGCCCGCCCACTCGAACACCTCGAGCAGCCACGCCTGGATCTCGCCCCAGGTGTCCTCCATGCGGGCCTGGGTGTCGAGCTGCTGGCCCCACAGTCCGGGCACCACCGACACCGGGTGGTCGCCCAGCTCCACGTCGAAGGCGTCGGCCAGGGAGTGGGCCGGGTCGGTGCTCAACACGATGGTGCGCAGGCCGGCGTCGGCGCACCGGAGCGCGGTGGCCGCCGCCGTGGTGGTCTTGCCCACGCCGCCCTTGCCCGTGAAGAGCAGGATCCTCACGGGGCGAGTGCTTCGGCCCGGGCCTTCAGCTCGTCGAGCGCGGTGTGCATGATGTGGCCCTGCGTGCGCTGCTTGACCAAGGAGGGCAGCG
>JAHBSN010000417.1 GCA_019639095.1 Actinomycetota bacterium | reverse complement strand
CGAGGCGATGGTGACCAGGCCGCCGGCCACCGCCGACGAGGACCCGCCCGACGATCCGCCGGCGGTGGCGCCCTGGCGCCACGGGTTGTGGCAGGTGCCGCTCAGGCGGTTGGTGGAGATGTTGAGCCCGCCGAACTCCGAGGCGAGGGTCTGGCCCACCGCCACGATCCCGCCCCGCCCGCGCAGGCGCTCCACGTTCGTGCTGGTCTCCGCGGCCACGCGGTCGGCGAAGACGAGCGACTGCTCGGTGTCGGGCCACCCCGCCACGCGCTCGAGGCTCTTGATGCCCACGGGCACCCCGCCGAAGGGGAGCGACACGTCGGCCGAGGCCGCCGCCGCTCGTGCGCCCTCCTCGTCGACCCACGTGAAGGCGTTCAGCTCGCTGCGATCGATGGCGGCGAGGGTGGCCTCCAGCTCCTCGGCGGGGGAGCGCCGGCCGGACCGGAACTCCTCCACGAGCGAGCAGGCGTCCCCCAACCACGGTGCATCGGTCATGGCGGCGGATGGTACGGCAACCGCCCGGATCGGTCAGGTGGCGAACTGCGCCGCGGCTCGCTCGGCGGTGATGGGTCGCACGAGCTCGGCGATCACGCGCTGGTGTTCGGGGTGGGCCTGGTAGGCGGCCCACGTGGCCTCGTCGTCGAACTCCACGGCGATGCCGAGGTCCCAGTTGCCCGCCGCGAGGCCGAGGTCGGCGCCGGTCTGGAACGAGCGGAGGCCCTCGATGAGGGCGGGCAGCTCCCGCAGGCCGGCCACCAGGGCGTCGCCCTGCGACGCCTCGGTGCCCTCGTGGAAGCGGAGCAGGACGACGTGGCGCAGCGACATGGTGGGCGACGCTACCGCCGCCCGCCGCCGGGTCGGCTTCCCGGGCAGGTGCCCTAGGGTGCCCGCCGTGGACGCACGGGAGTTCCTCGGCCTGGAGGCCACGCACAACCCGCACCGCTGGCACTTCCCGGTGACGCCGGGCCTCTCCACCGGCGGGGGCTTCCTCTTCGGCGGGTGCGGCCTGGGCGCGGCCATCGCCGCCCTCGAGGGCACCACCGAGCGGCCGCTCGTGTGGGCCACGGCCCAGTACCTCTCCTACGCCCAGCCCGGCTCGGTGGTCGACGTCGATGTCACGGTCGCGGTGGCCGGTCGCCAGAGCACCCAGGCCCGGGCGGTCGGCCACGTGGCCGACCGGGAGATCTTCACCGTCAACGCCGCCCTCGGGTCGCGCTCCCTGCCGGTCCGGGAGACCTGGGCGGTCCCGCTCGAGGTCCCCCCGCCCGACGAGTGCGACCCGAGGCCGATGCGCGTGCCGGGCGACGAGTCGATCATGAGCCGCCTCGACGTCCGCCTCGCCAGCGCCCGCTCCTGGGAGGCGATGCTCGACAACCCGGCGCCCGACGGCCGCTCGGCGCTGTGGGCCCGGATCCCCGACCTGCTCGAGCCGTCGGCGGCGGCCCTGGCGATCCTCGGCGACTATGTCCCGTTCGGCATCGGCCAGGCCCTCGGCGCGCACGCCGGGGGGAACAGCCTCGACAACACGCTGCGGGTGCTGCGCATCGTGCCCACCGAGTGGGTGCTGCTCGACATCCGCGTCGACGGCATCGACCACGGCTTCGGCCACGGCACCGTGCACCTCTTCGCCCAGGACGGCACGCTCATGGCCACCGCCAGCCAGTCCACGATCGTCCGCCACTGGGAGCCCGAGAAGCCGGGCACGCGCCCGCAGTCCGACCACGCCGCGCCGGTCCCCGACGCCGCCTCCGAGGAGACCCGATGACCTACCAGGGCTACGGCATGACCATCCCCTTCGACGGGGTGCCGCTGCACCAGCAGCGCGACTGGATCGTGGAGCTGGCCGACCTCGGCTACACCGACGTCTGGTCCAGCGAGGCCAACGGCGCGGATGGGTTCACGCCGCTCGCCCTGGCGTCGGTGTGGGCGCCCTCGCTGCGGCTCGGGTCGGCCATCGTGCCGTCCTTCACCCGGGGGCCGGGCACCATGGCCCAGTGCGTGGCCTCGCTGGCCGACGCCGCGCCGGGGCGGGTGGCCTTCGGCATCGGCACGTCGTCGAACGTGATCGTCGAGCGCTGGAACGACATCCCCTTCACCGAGCCCTACAAGCGCACCCGGGACATGGTCCGGTTCCTGCGCACCGCCCTCACCGGCGAGAAGGTCAAGCACGACTACGACACGTTCTCGGTGAACGGGTTCAAGCTCGGCCTGGTGCCCGAGGAGCAGCCCAAGATCCTGGTGGCCGCGCTCCGCCAGGGCATGCTGCGCCTCGCCGGCGCGGAGGGCGATGGCGCCATCGTCAACTGGCTGGCGGCCGACGACGTCTCCACCGTGGCGCCGTACGTGCACGAAGGCGGGCCGGACAAGGAGGTGGTGGCCCGCATCTTCGTGGCG
>JAHBSN010000416.1 GCA_019639095.1 Actinomycetota bacterium | reverse complement strand
TGGCCTACGGCCGGCAGCGCCGGCTGACCCTGGACGACAGCGGCGGCATGGTCGACATCCGCACCGGCCTGGCCGTGACCGCCATCGACCTGCGCGAGGGCCAGCCGGCCACGGTGACCCTCGCCGACGGTCGCACCATCCAGGTCGACGGCCAGCTCGTATCGAAGGTGCACCTGCCGGGCGACGTCGAGGCCGACGTCGCCCGCTGACGCTGGGGGTCGATCCGAGCGTCCGCCGGCCCGGCGCGCTCAGGTGCGGGGCTTGAAGTTCTCCCAGTAGCGAGACGGGGTGGGGCCGCGCTGGCCCTGGTACTTCGAGCCGGCGGCGGCCGAGCCGTAGGGGACGTCGGCCGGGGTGGTCATGCGCAGGAAGCTGATCTGGCCGATCTTCATGCCCGGGTAGAGCGTGATGGGGAGGGTGGCGATGTTCGACAGCTCGAGGGTGACGTGGCCGTCCCACCCGGCGTCGATGAACCCCGCGGTGGAGTGGATGAGCAGGCCGAGGCGGCCGAGGCTGCTCTTGCCCTCGAGGCGGCCCACGAGGTCGGTGGGGAGGCGCACCCGCTCGGCGGTGGAGCCGAGCACGAACTCGCCGGGGTGGAGGATGAAGGCCCGCTCCGGGTCGTCGGGGATCTCGATGAGCTCGGTGAGGTCCTCGAGGTTCTCCTTCACGTCGATGATCGGCGTGGTGTGGTTGCGGAACACCCGGAAGTAGCGGTCGATCTTGAGGTCGACCGACGACGGCTGGATGCAGTTCTCGTCGAGCGGGTCGATCTCGATGCGGCCCGACGCGAGGGCTTCGCGGATGCTGCGGTCGGAGAGGATCACGGCTCGGCACGGTAGACGCTGGGCGCCACCGGGTCTGCCGAGGGGCCGGCGGCGTCGGCGGCGTCCCACACGTCGAGCAGCGTGGCGAGGATGTGCTCGCCCACGCCGAGGCCGCCGAGGTGGCTCTCGCCGGGGAGCGTGTGCAGCTCGGCGTCGGGCAGGCGGCTCACCACGTGCTCGCCGTGGCCGTACGGGATGATGTGGTCGGCGTCGCCGTGCCACCAGCGCACGGGCACGGTCACATCGGCGAGGTCGAAGCCCCAGTGGCGCGAGAACAGCAGCACGTCGGCGAGCGGCGCCGAGCACTGCTTGCGGCTGCCGTTGAGCAGGTCGTCGAGGAACATCGCCTTGAACTCGGGGCGGTTGAGCAGGCGACGGTCGCCCTCGGGCGAGAGGCGGGCGTAGACGTCGAGGGCTCGGGACGCGGCGGGCTTGATGACGCGGATGGTGGCGGTGAGGCCGATGCCGATGGGCACGCGGGCCACCTTCACCACCGGCGACAGGTGCCGACCGATCGAGACGAGGCCGCCGCTGATGGCGTCGGGCCCGGTGGTGGGGGCCACGCCGCCGAGGACGCCGACGGCCTTCACCCGGTCGGGCAGGCCGTGGCCGGCGGCGAGCGCGTAGGGGCCACCGCCAGACAGGCCGATGACCGCCATGTCGTGGATGCCGAGGCGGTCGGCCACCACCTCGAGGTCACGGGCGAAGTCGGCGATCTGGCCGTAGACGTGGGGCGTGGACGACCCGATGCCGGGCCGGTCGATCCCCACGATGCGGATGCCCTCGCGCTCGGCGAAGGCGCGTGCCTCCGACGGGATCTGGCGCCGAGCACCCGGCGTGCCGTGGAACCAGAACAGCGACCGACCCGTGGGCGGCCCGAACTCGGCGAACCCGAGCCGACGTCCCCCGTCGACCTTGAGCGTCCCCTCCACCCGAGGCCCGATCACGTCTCCCATGCACCAATCTTCCCACCCCGGCCGCCGCAGAGCCCAAGGGGAACGCCGTCGGGACCCCGCAGCTCGGCTACTCCGTCGACGCGATGCGCCGGAGCTCCTTGATGGGCAGGAAGAGGTGGAGCGGATCTGAGGGGGACTGCCGGAAGGTCCGCGCCTGGTGCTGGTACCAGCGGCGGGCGTCGTCGTCCCGGGCGTGGATCAGCAGTGCCCGGAATCCGAGGTCGTCGGACAGCCTGGCCACTCGCAGCAGCGCGTCGATCAGGAGGCTCCGCCCCAAACCCCTGCCCTGCTCGGCGAGGTCCACGGCCATGCGCCCTAGGAGCAGGCACGGGATCTCCTTGGGCGGTCCACCCTTCTTCAGATCGGCAGGCGCTGACTCCTGGGCGACGCCCGCCGAGGACAGCGTGTAGTACCCGACCACGTGATCGCCTCGGCAGGCCACGAAGACCCTGGCGTTGCCTGCAGCGTGGTTCATCCACGCGTACTTCTGTAGCCAGAGGTCCAACTCCGGCGCACCGCTGTGGAACCGAGCGACGTGGTGGTGCTTCTCGAGCTTGACCGGAGCGGCCGTGCCCTCGGCCGCCGCACCGGGCCGGCTCACGGCTGGTCGAAGACC
>JAHBSN010000415.1 GCA_019639095.1 Actinomycetota bacterium | reverse complement strand
CCGCCGGGCCAGAGGGCCGCCTCGAGCTCCTCTCGGCTCACCACGTCGCCCAGTCGGGCGAGCAGGAGCCGGACCAGCTGGGCCTCGAGCGGGCTGAGGGGCACCAGCTCGGTCCCCACTCGCAGCACGTCGTCGTCGTCGACGTAGGTCCACGAGGCGCCCAGGTGGTCGGCACGCGCCAGGAGGCGGTCGGCGCGGTCGTAGACCTCGTCGGGATCGGCCGGCAGGCGGACCCAGTCCTCGAGCTCACCCCAGGAGCGAGGCGGGTCCTCGTGGGGCGCCACGAGGTACAGGACCGGGTGCTCGGCGGCATCGGACCCCGGGTCCGGGGCACGATCCGCGACGGGCGCGACCTCGATGCCGCGTCGTGAGATCCAACGGATCGCGGCGCCGAGCGCGGTGGAGGTGGGGATGGGTGTGGGGCTGGGGGCTGTGGTGGTGAGCGACATGTGCGGCCTCTCCGTCCAGGGCCACCCGGGGGTGGCCGTCGTCCGAACGCGCCGCCGCACGGCGGCGCGGCTGGCGGATCGGACGGGACGGAGGGGCGCGACAAGCACCCGGGCCGCGAGCGCGTGCGGACCGGAGCCGGGACGAGGGCCGAGGACGGCGGATGGCGATCGCGGCACCGGCCGCGGAGACGAGGGCCAGGATGGCGAACACCGCCAGCAGGAGGTGGTCGTCGACCTCCCGGCGGGCGGCCACGACCGCCGACGCCGTCCCGCGAGCCACCGTGACAGGTGCTCGGTGGCCTCGGGCCGGGCCGGAGGGCTTGCCGGGTACCGGGGCCGACGCGCCCTGGGCCCGCAGCCCCTCCCCGGCGACGCCGAGCGAGGCCCCGCGCGGCGCGGCGGCCACGAGCAGGAGCACCGCCGCCAGCGCGAACCAGGCCGCGCCGCGCCCTCGAGGGGCGGGGGCGCTGGCGCGGGTGGGGTCGTCCACGGCTGCGACGGTACGGATCGGATGTTTCGCCTCTGTATCGCACCAGTTGCGACAGAGACCGAGAACCTGTCAGAAGCCTGACCCGCTCCTGGGCCGGAGGCCGCCTTGAGGCCGCGCAGACGCGTCAGGTTCGCGATCTGTTCCTGAAAGTGACTGGAACCTGACCGTTCACCGCACGGACACGGCCGGGTGACCGCCCGTCCGTACGTTGCCCTCCGACGTACTCGGCGCACGTCCTGCGTGCCCTGACAAGGAGACATCCCCATGGCAGCACCCACCGGTCGGCACCAGCGGAGTCGGAGGACCCTGTGAAGGCGAAGCGCGTTCTCACGACAGCGGCCATGGTCACCGGCGGCGTCGCCCTGGCGCTCTGGTACGCGGCACCCGCCGGCGCCGAGGCGGCGACCAAGGACGACGTGACCCTGCTCGGAACGCAGGTGAACCTGCTCTGGGTGATCATCGGCGCCGTCCTGGTGATCTTCATGCAGGCCGGGTTCGCCCTGGTGGAGACCGGCTTCTGCCGGGCCAAGCACGCCACCCACGTGGTCTCGACGAACTTCGCCATCTTCGGCCTCGGGTTCATCGGCTACTTCCTGGTGGGCTACGCCCTCATGTTCGGCGGCTTCTCCACCTCGCTGATCGGCTACAACGCCCCGGTCGGGAGCAACCTCATCGGCAGCGGCGAGTGGGTGTTCCTGTGGAAGGGCGGGTTCGCCCTGGGCGACATCGGCAAGGCCGGCGGCGCCGCCGTGGCGGGCTTCTTCCTCTACATGGTGGCGTTCATGGACACCACCGCCACGATCCCAACGGGCTCGATGGCCGAGCGCTGGAAGTGGAAGTCGTTCGTGATCTGGGGCCTGTTCTGCGGGGCCATCTACTACCCGCTCTTCGGTGCCTGGACCTGGGGCGGCGGCTTCCTGTCGCAGCTCGGCAACAGCATGAAGCTGGGCCTCGGCTACGTGGACTTCGCCGGCTCGGGCGTGGTGCACGCGGTGGGCGGCATGGCCGCCATCGCCGGCGCCCTCGTGCTCGGCCCCCGCATCGGCAAGTTCAACAAGGACGGCTCGGCGAACACCATCCCCGGCCACCACGTGCCGATGGCGTTCCTCGGGTGCTTCATCCTGCTGTTCGGGTGGTTCGGCTTCAACGCCGCCTCCACCTTCGCCGCCACCGACATCCAGTTCGCCCTGGTGGCCACCAACACGGCCATCGCCGCCGCCTTCGGGGCCATCGCCGCCATGGTCTACATGACCCAGACCACCGGCAAGCCCGACCCCGGCATGATGGTCAACGGCATGCTGGCCGGCCTCGTGGCGATCACGGCGCCGTGCGCCTTCGTCGACCCGTGGGCGGCGGCGGTCATCGGCGCCATCGCCGGCGTGCTGGTGATCATCTCGTGCGGCATCGTCGAGAAGGTCAAGATCGACGACCCGGTGGGCGCCATCAGCGTCCACGGCATC
>JAHBSN010000414.1 GCA_019639095.1 Actinomycetota bacterium | reverse complement strand
ATGGCCCGGGCCACCGCCGCCAGATCCACCGGCTCGTCGCTCGGCCTGATGCCCGAGCCCACGAAGCCGGCCCACACGAACGCGGCGAGCTGGTCGACGAAGACCGAGCGGCGCGGGGTGCGCCGCCGGCTCCACCAGTCGGTGGCGGTGAAGATCGCGCCGAGGGTGGCGTGGGCCAGGCCGTCGGCGCCCGAGGCGTCGTCGCCCTGGCCCTCGAGCACCGACCGCACCAGCGCGGCGACGGGCGCGGCGATCTCCTCGAGCAGCGCGTCGCCGTCGGCGTGGCGGACCACGAAGCGGTAGATCTCGGGATCGGTCTCGATGAACCGCACGAAGGTGGCGATGCCACCGCGCACCACCTGCTCGGCGGTGAGGGGCTGGTCGAGCCCGGCGCCGATCGTGGCCAGGAGGCGGCTGCCGTAGCGCTCGAGCAGCAGCTCGGTGAGCCCGGCCTTGCCGTCGAAGTTGTCGTAGAGGGTGGCCTTGGAGACCTGGGCGCGCTCGGCGATCTGCTCCATCGAGACGCCGGGCCCGTGCTGGCGGATGGCCTCCTCGGCGGCGGCGAGCAGCGCGGCGCGACGGGCCTCGGGGTCCCGGCTCGCCCCGCGCGGCCGGCCTGGGGGGCGGGACCCGGTTGCCATGGTGCGCCACCCTAGGATCCGCCTGCCATGACCAGCCGCCTCCGATCGCTCGCCGGCGTGGCCGGCGCCGCTGCCCGCACCCACGGCCTCGGCCGGTACGCGCCGCCGGTCCCCCGGGCCCGCTGGTCCACCGAGCGCGCCCACCGATGGGCCGACGAGACCGGTTGGCTGCTCGGGTGCAACTTCTCGCCGTCCACCGCGGGCAACCAGCTCGAGCTGTGGCAGGCCGCCACCTTCGACCCGACCACCATCGATCGCGAGCTGGGCTGGGCGGCCGACATCGGGATGAACGGCATCCGCCTGTTCCTCCACGACCTGGCCTACGAGGTCGAACCCAGCGGGTTCCTCGACCGGGTCGATGAGGTGCTGGCGATCTCGGCGGGGCACGGCATCTCGGTGGTGCCGGTCCTCTTCGACGGGATCTGGGACCCCGACCCGCGGCCCGGGCCGCAGCGCGAGCCCCGACCCGGCATCCACAACTCCACGTGGCTCCAGGGGCCCGGCGCGGCCGTGGTGGCCGATCGGAGCCGGTGGCCGTCGCTGCGCCCCTACGTGGACGCCGTGCTCGCCCGCTTCGGCACCGACCCCCGCGTGGTCGCCTGGGACCTGTTCAACGAGCCCGACAGCCCGAACCCCGCCTACGCCCGGCGGGACCCGGCGCACAAGCAGGCGCTCGTGGGCGAGCTGCTCGAGGTGGTGTGGGACTGGGCCGAGGCGGCCGACCCCGCCCAGCCCCTCACCGTGGGCGTCTTCCTGTTCCCGCGGCGCCGGGCCGAGGCCGCCAGCCCGGTGGCGCGCACCGCGATCGAGCGGTCCGACATCATCTCGTTCCACAGCTACGCCGACGAGGCCGGGCTGGTCGCCACCATCGACGACCTGCAGCGCCACGGCCGTCCGCTGCTGTGCACCGAGTGGATGGGTCGACCCACCTCGCCCGTGGCGCTCGCGAGCGTGCTGCACGACCGGGGCGTGGGCGCCTTCGTGTGGGGGCTGGTCGACGGCCGCACCCAGACCCGGTACCCCTGGACGTCGTGGTTCCGGCGCACCCCGGCGGACCGGCCCTGGTTCCACGAGCTGCTCCACGCCGACGGCCGGCCCTACGACCAGGGCGAGGTCGCCCTGCTGCGGGAGCTGTCGCCGCGGATCTGATCTACTCGCGCCCATGACCGACCCACGACCCACCAGCCTCGTCACCGGCGCCAACACCGGCATTGGCCAAGGCATCGCGCTGGCGGCTGCCCGCGCCGGTGCACACGTGGTCGGTGTCGGCCGCTCGGCGATGGACGATACTGCAGCGCTAGTCGCGGCGGCCGGTGCCAGCTTCACGCCGCTCATCTGCGACCTCTCCGACCTCGATGCTGCCCGCGCGACACTGGAGCGTGCATGGGAGCTGAGTGGCGGTATCGATGGCCTCGTCAACAATGCCGGCATTATCCGGCGCAGCGACGCGGTTGACCTTTCCGAGGCCGACTGGGACGCGGTGATGGAGGTCAACCTCAGAACACCATTTTTCCTGTCACAAGCTTTCGCCAGAATGGCATTCGGGCGACCCGAACCGCGCGGCAGGATCGTCAATGTCGCCTCGCTCCTCAGCTTCCAGGGCGGCATTCGGGTCGCCTCCTACACCGCCTCCAAACACGGGCTGACCGGCATCACCCGCATCCTCGCCAATGAGTGGGCCGCGAGGGGGATCAACGTCAACGCGGTCGCGCCCGGCTATGTCGTCAGCAACAACACTGAGGCGCTGCGGGCAGATCCCGACCGGTCGGCAGCCATCCTCTCGC
>JAHBSN010000413.1 GCA_019639095.1 Actinomycetota bacterium | reverse complement strand
GGGCACGGGTGCAGGCGGCGAAGGTGGCGCTCGGCGAGCGGGGCGAACCGTGGTGGGAGGAGGGCACCGACGACGGCCGGCGCCAGCGGGTGGAGGCGGCGATCCTCGCCCTGGCCGGCCACCGGGCGCCCGATCGCACCATCTGCCCGTCCGACGCCGCCCGCGCGGTGGGCGGCGACTCGTGGCGATCGCTCACGACGCTGGCGCGCGACGTCGCTCGCGAGCTCACCCGCTCGGGCCGGGTGGAGGTCACCCAGAAGGGCGAACCGCTCGATCCCGACGCCGAGTGGAAGGGCCCGATCCGCATCCGCCTGCTCCCGCCGGGGTAGCCGGCACGGAGCTCCGGTGACGGGCGGCAGCGCCAGAGCGCGCGTCCTCCTCCTGGCCCTGGGCTGGGGCGAGCTCATCGGCGCCATCGCCGGCGCCGTCGCCGGCACGGCGATCGCGCCGGTGCTCGGGACGGTCTACGGCGCGCTGGTCGGGGCGCTCGTGGCCGTCGTCCCGTCCGTGGCGGGCGCGATCGCCCTGTGGCTGGCGGCCCGGCCCGGCACGTCGCCCGAGGCGTTCCGGCGTCGCAGCGCCACGATTCTGACCGTCGTCGGCGCCACCATCGGGGTCGTCGTGGGGTGGGCGTCCAGCACCGGCGAGTGGGACGAGCAGGTCGCGGGCCCCGTGGTGGCGGGCTGCCTGGTGGCGATCGCGCTCCTGGTGCGCGCCCAACGCTCGATCGGCGGGGTCGAACCGGACCCGGTGGGCGCTCCTCGCGGCCCGGAGCGGGCGGCGCTCGCCCTGCTGCTGGCGGTGGTGTTCGGCGCCCTCGGGTGGTTCGGCTGGCACCGGTACCTGAGCCCCGGCGCCCGGGCCCGCCGGGAGGTCGTCGGCGAGCGGGACCGGCTCGGACGGCTCATGGGACTGGGCGATCTCTACGGCTACGACCTCGACCGCGGCGCCCGCCGCATCGAGTGCCGCTGGTCCGGCGCCGAGGGCGACGCCACCACCACGGGCTACCTCTCCTACGGCGGCGGGAGCCAGGAGTACGGCGACATCGCGGATGCCCGCGATGCGGTCGATCGCGCTCGCCGAGACCTCGAGGCGCGGGGCTACCGGGTGGCGCACGAGGAACGGCCCCAGGGCTCCTGGGTCTACGGCCTCCGCCGCGATCGATCGGTGACGATCGAGGGGCCGGGGACGAGACCCCTGGCGGTCGACCTGCCCGACGAGACCGGCATCGACATCCGGGTGGCCGACGGCTGCCCCGACCGCCAACCACCGCTCAGCCTGGCCGACGGCGACGCCCCGCCTCGCCTGCTCGCCGCCGGCCACGCCCCGGCCGTGGCCGATCGGCCCGTCGAGTGCTCCGACGGCCGCCCGGCCGCGCTCGTGACCGTCGTCGCCGCGGGCTGGCTCGGCCGAGCCGCCGATCGGGCCGATGCCTGGACCCTGACCACCGCGTCGGGCCGAGCGGTGCGGCCGTGCGAGCTGCCCGGTGCCGAAGATCCCGGAGCGGTGCACGCGCTGCTCGTCCCGAGGCCGGACGACCCGGTCGTGCGAGCCGAGGTGGCCGTGGAGGTGGTCACCGGCGAGGGGCAGAACGACGCCGAGGCGGCGACCACGCGGCTCTCGGTCGACGTGGCCCCGCCCGGCGCGCCGGCCCGGGCGGTGCGGGCTTCGCTCGACGCCGCCGCGGGCGACCTGCGAGAGATCTACCTGGGCGACTGCCCGGCTGGCACCGTGCAGGGGGTGCTGGTGCGGTGGGACCGACCCCGGCTGCAGGCAAACGACGTCGACGACGAGACGGCCCGGACCGCCGCACCCGAACGGGACTACCGGGTCAGCATCGAGCGCGACGGCCGCACCCGCACGGTCGCCCCGCTGGCCGTCGAGGGCGTGTCGCTGTCGTCGTCGGGCTTGATCGACGCCACGGGCCAGCTCCTCTGCCTCGGCGAGCCCGGCCGTCCCGTCCGGGTGCGGGGCGCCGCATCCGAGCAGCTCGACCTCGGAGGCCCGCCCACCGAGGCCTTCGACCTGGCCATCCCCCGCCCCTGAAGCCAGGGCCGGGTCAACCCTGGTAGCGGTAGACGTTGGTCTCGCGGGGCTCGAAGCCGAGGCGGCGGTAGAGGCGGTTGGCGGCCTCGCGGCTGGGGCGGCTGGTGAGGTCGACCGAGCGGGCGCCTCGTTCGGCGGCCACGTCGATGGCGTAGCGGTTGAGCGCGGCGCCGACGCCCTGGCCGCGGGCGGCGTCGTCGACCACCACGTCCTCGATCCAGGCCCGGAGCCCGGTGGGGATGCGGAACAGCACCAGGGTGAGCGAGCCGAGGATCGTCCCGTCGTCGCCTCGAGCAACCAGGAGGTGGGTGGCGGGCGAGGCGATGATCTCGGCGAGCACCTCGGCGTCGGGGGCGGGCGACGAGCGCGACAGCTGCGGG
>JAHBSN010000412.1 GCA_019639095.1 Actinomycetota bacterium | reverse complement strand
CGTGGTGACCAGTCCGTCGCTGGCGGGGACGGGTCTGCTGCGCGGCCCATCGACAACCGTCACCGTGGTGCTGTGCGTCTGCTCCATCCACACCACGCGGTCGTCGGGCAGCCCCAGGTGTCGCGCCAAGCGGGTCCGGTTGGCCGCGACGGCAGCCGGATCGTCGCCGACGTGGTCGCCGAGGTTGAACGAGTCGTACGGCGGCGCCGACACCCCACCCTCGCGGGTGGTCACCACCCGACGGAGGGCACCCATCACTTCAAGAAGTCGGGAACGTCGACCTCGTCTTCGTCCTCGATCCGAATGCTGTTGATCGCGACCCCGTCCGACACGACGCCGTTGATGCGCAGCTCGTCGGTGCGCGCGGCGGCCGGATCACCAGCGGACCGGGAGCTGAAGATCGAATCCCCGGCATCGGGCGGGTTGACCCGGCCGGCCTGTCCGGCTGCGACGGCGGTCTGGCCGATCCTCGCATCGTCGGCGCGACGGCGCGGTGCGCCGCCGTCGAACCCGGCGGCGATCACGGTGACCCGGACCTCGTCGGCCATGTCGTCGTCGATCACCGTGCCGAAGATGATGTTGGCGTCGGGGTGGGCCACGCCGTGGATCACCTCCGCGGCCTCGTTGACCTCGAACAGGCCGAGGTCCGAGCCGCCCGAGATCGACAGCAGGATGCCGCGTGCGCCCTCGATGGACGCCTCGAGCAGCGGGCTCGAGATGGCGGCCCGGGCGGCGCTGAGCGCCCGGCCCTCGCCGGTGGCGTGGCCGATGCCCATGAGCGCCGAACCGGCGTTGGACATGATCATCTTCACGTCGGCGAAGTCGGTGTTGATCACGCCGGGCGTGGTGATGAGGTCGGTGATGCCCTGCACGCCCTGGAGGAGGACCTCGTCGGCCATCTTGAAGGCGTTGATCATCGACGTCTTCTCGTTGGAGACGGTGAGCAGCCGATCGTTCGGGATGACGATCTGGGTGTCGACCTTCTCCTTCAGCTTCTGGATGCCGGCCTCGGCCTGCACCGAGCGGCGGCGGCCCTCGAAGGCGAAGGGGCGGGTGACCACGCCGATGGTGAGGGCGCCGGCGCTGCGGGCGATCTCGGCGATCACCGGGGCGGCGCCGGTGCCGGTGCCACCGCCCTTGCCGGCGGTGATGAAGACCATGTCGGCCCCCTGGAGGACCTCCTCGATCTCCTGGCGGTGCTCCTCGGCGGCGGCGCGGCCCACCTCGGGGTCGCTGCCGGCTCCCAGGCCGCGGGTGAGCTCCCGGCCGATGTCGAGCTTGATGTCGGCGTCGCTCATGAGCAGCGCCTGTGCGTCGGTGTTGACGGCGATGAACTCGACGCCCTTCAGCCCGGCGTCGATCATGCGGTTGACGGCGTTGACGCCGCCACCGCCGACGCCGACCACCTTGATGACGGCCAGGTAGTTCTGCGGGTTTCCGGCCATGGGGACTACCTCCACGAGGTCGAGTTGCGGTTGGGGTTGCTCGCACCCTCGACCTGAGGTCGAGCGTTATGTAAAGCTCGACGGCTGGGTGACATTATGCACCCGCCGCTTCGCTACGGGTCAAGGCTGCCGTTCCCGGCACCGAGACGTCGATGGTGGCGATCGTGTCCCGCCCGGCCTGCTCCAGCAGGGCCACGGCGGCGTCGGACTTGGCCTGGAGGCGGGTGCCGTCGCCGAGCTCCACCTCGATGCCGTCGTGGAGGGTGAGCAGCAGCGAGCTGCGGTGGCGCTCCACGGTGGCCACCTGCTCCCCCAGCTCGGGCGGGAGGGAGGCCAGCACGGCCACGGCCTCGCGGCTGTTGTCGGCCAGCTGCTCGCCGGGGGCGGGCACCTTGTCGGTAACCACCTCGGGCAGGCGGGCGTCGCCGGCCGGACCGAGCGCCTGGCCGGTGCGATCGACCAGGACGGCGGCGGGCCCACCGCCGGCCACCGCCACGGGCTCGCGCTCTGTGACGCGGATGCGGACGGCGTGGGGCAGCTTTGAGGTGACCTGCGCCGAGGCCACCCACGGCAGGGCCTCCACCCGGGCCTCGGCGGCGGCCTCGTCGACCGACACGACCGGCCGCCCCTTCGAGATCCCCGCCGCCTGGCGGACGGCGGCGTCGCCCGAGCGGGCGGCACCCGACACCGCCACCTGGTCGACGGCCATGAGCGGCGATTGGGTGATGCCCCACGCGCCCCCGGCCACCAGCAGCACGGCGAACACGCCCAGCAGGCGGCGACGGCGGCGACGCCCCTGGTCTCGCGCCACCTCCACCCGGCGCGCCTGGACGCGGGGATCCATGGGGACCGCCGGCGCCCGGCGGGTGGCCGGGCCGCGGGTGAGCAGCCCCGAGCTCACGTCGGCGCTCCCACGGGCTCCGGGGCGGGGCGCGCGCCGGGCAGCGGGGGGAACGGCGGGAAGCCCACGAGGCGGGTCTCGGCGTGCAGGG
>JAHBSN010000411.1 GCA_019639095.1 Actinomycetota bacterium | reverse complement strand
TCGTTCGCCCAGGACGCCGCCGGCGAGCCCTACGTGCTCTCGGGCTCGGGCATCGTGGTCCGACTCGTGCCCGAGACCTGATCCGGTCCGGAGGTCTGGACCACCGGGCCGATCGGGCAGGCTGGTGGGGATGACCGATCCCACCGCACGAGACGAGCCCGCCCCGCGGCGCCGCCCGCGCCGCGAGGGCTGGGACGACGGACGCGGCTCCCGCAGCGGTGGCGCCCACCAGGCGCGCACCCGCAGCACCGGCCGCGAGACCGGCCGCGGATCCGGCCGGAGCTCCGCCGGCTCGGGCGTGCTGTCCGGCCTGCCCCGCTGGGCCCTCCCCGCCGGGGTCGGCGTGCTGGTGGTCGTCCTCCTCGGGTTCCTGCTCACGCGGGGCGGTGGCGGCTCGTCGAACGGCGGCTCCTGCCTCACCGACCTGCTCGCCCACCTCCCCGCCGACGAGCGGGAGGTGCTGTCGGGCACCGACCTGGTGCAGGCTCGGGGCGCCGGGTTCGACGACGGCGCGTCGCTCGAGGACCTGGGCGCCTCGCTCGAGGAGACCGGCGCCATCCCCGATCCGCTGAGCTTCCGCTACCGGATCTCGGAGCTGGCCACCCTCGACGACTTCACCGCCCGCACCGGGGTGGAGCCCGGCGACATCGCCTGCGCCCTCTCCGACGGCGCCCGGTCGGTGTTCACCGGCCGCTTCGACCCGGCCGAGGTGTCGGGCAGCGAGGTGGGCGCGTCGGGCCGTCTGGCCGCCACCGACGACCGACTCGCCCTGGCCCGCGGCAGCGGGATCGATCCCGCCGACCTCCTGGAGCCGGCGAAGGACGGCGGGCTCCGGTCGGCCGACGACGTGCGAGCCGTGGTGGAGCGCCTGCGCGCCGACGGCGCCTACAGCGTGGTCGTCGAGCGGGCCGCGAAGGAGCGAGCCGCCGCCCAGGTGGGCGGTCTCGGCGTGGGCGGCGACGGCGACGCCCGCACCCTCGTGATCGCCTGGTCGTTCCGTGACGAGTCGTCGGCCAAGTCGGGCCGGGCGGCCATGGTGAGCCGCATCAACGAGGTGGTGCAGGGTGCCACCTCGATCACCGCCGCCGACCTCGAGGTCGATGGCACGCTCGTCCACGGGGTGGTGGAGGTGCGCCGGGCGCCCGACCTCGAGGCCATCGTGGCCGACGAGGGCGTCCTCCCCTGATCGAGCGCCTCGCCGCCCTGGGCGCCGAGCGGGGCGGGCTGGTGGGGCTCGCCGTGGCGCCCGCCGTCGGGATCGGCGTGGCCGCTCCGGGCGGTTCGCTCGGGGTGCCCGCCGCCGACGACGGCGATGCGATCCGGCTCGTGGCGGCGATCGACGCCGAGCTGCGACCCCGCTGGGTGGTGTGGTCGCAGGACACGGCGCACGACCTCGTGGCCCACCGCGTCCGCCTCGCCACGGCATGGGACCTGGCCGCCGTGCACCGGCTGCTGTTCGGCGGCTGGCGGGCCGACCCGGGCCGGGTGTGGGCGCAGCTCCACGACCTCCCCACCGCCGACGTCCCGATGCTCGGACCGGTCGACCTGTTCTCCAGCCTGGACGCGGACGCCGACCGACCCGACGACGATGCCGTGCGGCCCGACGGCCACCTCCGGGCGTCGTGGACCGCTGGCGCCTGGGCCGACTCGCCCGAGCGACTGGCGCGCTGGGCCGAGCTGGCGCTGGTGGCCGCCGAACGCCAGCACGAGCGGCTGGCGGCGATCGCCGACCGGCCCGCCGCCCTGCGCACCGCTCGGTCCGAGTCCACCGCCGAGCTGCTCTGCGCCGAGCTCGCGGTCGACGGGCTACCGGTCGATCGGGCCGTGGCCGAGGAGCTGGTGGCGGCCTACGTCGGCCCCCGCCCGCGTTCGGAGGCGGAGGCGGCCGAGGGGCGGGCCCGCCGCGATGCCGAGGTGCTCCGCCTCGTGCCGGCCGGGGCCTCGTTCGACCTGCGCAGCCCCGGCCAGGTGCGGTCGCTGCTGCGCTTCGTGGGGATCGAGGTGCCCGACACGCGCGCCTGGAGGCTGGAGCAGCTCCGCGACGCTCACCCCGTGGTGGAGGCGCTGCTGGCATGGCGCAAGGCCGAGCGGGTGGCCACCACCTACGGGTACGGCTGGCTCGACGAGCACGTGGACCCCGACGGGCGCCTGCGGGGCGGGTGGACCGGCTCCGACGGCGCCGCCGGCCGGATGACGGCGTCGGCGGGGCTGCACAACCTGCCCGCCGACCTCCGCCCGGCGGTGGCCGCCGAGCCCGGCCACGTCTTCGTGCGGGCCGACCTCGGCCAGATCGAGCCCCGGGTGCTCGCCGCCGTCTCGGGCGACCCCGCCCTGGCCCGGGCCACCCAGGACGACGACCTCTACCTCCCCGTGGCCCGCCAGCTCGGCGTCGACCGGCCGACGGCCAAGGTGGCCGTGCTCGGCACCATGTACGGCCA
>JAHBSN010000410.1 GCA_019639095.1 Actinomycetota bacterium | reverse complement strand
GGGCGCCAGCGACCGCATCAGCGCCCGCATGGCGCCGCCCTCGAGCTGGAACACGCCGATCGAGTCGCCGGCGCAGAGCAGCTCGAGCGTCTTCGGGTCGTCGAGGTCGATGTGGTCGATGTCGAGCTCGATGCCGCGGAAGTCCCGGATGAGGTCGATGGCATCGGAGATGACATCGAGGTTCCGCAGCCCCAGGAAGTCCATCTTCAGCAGGCCGAGCTCCTCGACTCCGCCCATCTCGTACTGCGTGACCACCGGCGCGTTCTCGATGTCGCCGCCGGCCAGCGGCTTGCGCTGGATCGGCAGGTAGTCGGTGAGCGGGTCCTTGGTGATCACCACCGCAGCGGCGTGGATGCCGTCCTGGCGACGCAGGCCTTCGAGCCCCTTGGCCACGTCGATCACCTTGCGGAGATCGGGATCCTCGGCGTACATCTGCCGAAGATCGCCGGCCATCTTGTAGCCGTCGGTGAACTTGTCGTGCGGCTCCAGGCACGCATACAGCGGCGTGTCTCGACCCATGATCAGCGGCGGCATGGCCTTGGCCACCTTGTCGCCCACGGCGTAGGGGTAGCCCAGCACCCGGGCGGCGTCTCGCACCGCGGCTCGGGCCTTGATGGTGGAGAAGGTCACGATCTGGGCGACGTGGTCACGCCCGTATCGCTCGGCCGCGTACCGGATCATCTCGTCCCGGTAGCGGGAGTCGAAGTCCATGTCGATGTCGGGCATCGAGATGCGGTCGGGGTTGAGGAACCGCTCGAAGAGCAGGTCGTACTTGATGGGGTCGAGGTCGGTGATCCAGAGGCAATAGGCCACCGCGCACCCGGCCGCCGACCCACGCCCCGGACCCACCCGGATCCTGGCGTCGCGGGCGTGCTTGATCAGGTCCCAGGTGATCAGGAAGTACGAGCTGAAGCCCATGTTGCCGATCACGGTGAGCTCGTAGGCCAGGCGCTCCACCACCGAGTCGGGCAGCGGGTCGCCCCAGCGCTTCTTGGCCCCCTCCATGGTGAGGTGGCGCAGGTAGGCGGCGTCGTCCTCGAAGCCCTCGGGCAGCGGGAAGTTGGGCAGCAGCGGCTTGCCGAACTCGATCTCGACGTCGCAGCGCTCGGCGATCCACAGCGAGTTGTCGCACGCCACCTCGATCTCGCCGAAGAGCTGGCGCATCTCCTGGGCGGTCTTCAGGTAGTGGTCGTCGCCGTGGAACTTGAAGCGATCGGGATCGCTCATCAGCGACCCGGTCTGCACGCACAGCAGGGCGTCGTGGGCCACGGCGTCGTGGCGGTGCGTGTAGTGGCTGTCGTTGGTGGCGAGCAGCGGCGCCCCGAGGCGCTTGGCGATGTCGAACAGCTGCGGGTTGGTGCGGTGCTGCTCGGGGATGCCGTGGTCCTGGATCTCCACGAACAGGTTGTCCCGCCCGAAGATGTCCTGGAGCCGACCGGCCGCCTTGAGCGCCGCCTCCTCGTCGCCCCGCATGAGGTGCTGGAGCACGTGGCCGCCGAGGCAGCCCGTGGTGGCGATGACACCCTCGCTGTGGGTCTCGAGCAGCTCCCAATCCAGCCGAGGCTTGTAGTAGTAGCCCTCCATGAACGCCCGGCTCGAGAGCTGGATCAGGTTCTGGTAGCCGACGTTGTTCTCGGCCAGCAGGGTCAGGTGGTAGTAGAGCTTCTTGCCGCCCTCGGCGTCGCCGCCGGTGTCGTCGACCCGGCCCCGGCGCGGCGGGCGCTCGTGGCGTGAGTCGCCCGCCTGGTACGCCTCGAAGCCGATGATCGGCTTGATGCCCTCGGCCTTGCACGCCTTGTAGAAGGGCAGGACGCCGTACATGTTGCCGTGGTCGGTGATCCCGATGGCGGGCTGGCCGTCGGCCGCGGCGGCCGCCACCACGTCGCCCACCCGAGCCGCGCCATCGAGCATCGAGTACTCGGTGTGCACGTGGAGGTGGGTGAACGAATCGCCCACGACGAGTCCTTCCGACCGGCGGCTTCCAGGGGTGTCCACAGCCCGTCCACAGGGGTTGTCCCCACCTGTGGACGAATCACACGGCTGTGATTCCGACGGTACCACCGCACCGTCGCCGGTGCGACGGCCAGCAGCCCTACCCTGCCCGGCATGGCGGATGACCTGCTCGATTCCCTCTCCCCCTCTGAGCGGCTGTTCCTCGGAGTCCTCCTCGGTCGGCTGCAATCCTGCGCCCCGATGATCCTCGGCATCTACGCCGAAGCCGTCGTGGCCCTGGCGCTCCCTGGTGCCACTCACGTCAAGGCAGGCACTGATCGAACAGATCTGAGGTGGACCGATGGAGGGCGGGAGCTCGCGATCGAAGTGAAGTGCACAAGCGGAACCGTGTGGTCAGTCGGCCCGTCCTATGCACGTGAAGGCGGCGAGCGCGTTCGCCGTCGGCGTGCCGATGTGTATGTCCTCGCCCGTCACGAGGGGGCTGACCA
>JAHBSN010000041.1 GCA_019639095.1 Actinomycetota bacterium | reverse complement strand
CCATGGCCACCACGGCGGCGTCCTCCTCCTCGTCGAACGGCACGCCCTGCCGGGCCGCCTGGCCGCGGCGCACGATCGACATCACGCCGGCGATCTGCTTGGGGCCCATCACGGCGATCTTGGCGGTGGGCCACAGCCAGGTGAACCGGTTGCCGAAGGCCCGCCCGGACATGCCGTAGGTGCCGGCGCCGTAGCTCGCTCCGATGATCACCGTGAGGTGCGGCACCGTGGAGTTGGTGACGGCGTTGATCATCTGCGAGCCCTTCTTGATGATCCCGTCGGCCTCGAAGTCCCGGCCCACCATGAAGCCGGTGATGTTCTGCAGGAACACGAGCGGCACGTCGACCTGGTTGCAGAGCTGGATGAAGTGGGCGGCCTTCTGGGCGGCGTCGGGGTAGATCACGCCGTTGTTGCCGAGCACGCCCACCGGATAGCCGTGGATCGACGCCCAGCCGCACACCATCGTGGTGCCGTAGCGGGCCTTGAACTCCTCGAAGCGCGAGCCGTCGACCACGCGGGCGATCACGTCGCGCACGTCCACCGGGGTGCGCAGGTCCCGGCTCACCAGGCCGAGCAGCTCCTCGGGGTCGTGCAGCGGCTCGTCGGGCGAGAGCGTGGGCTCGGGGCCGGCCTTGCGCCAGTTGAGGTGCGACACGACCTCGCGGCACATGCGGATGGCGTCCATCTCGTCGGTGGCGAAGTAGTCGCCCAGGCCCGACACCTCGGCGTGGAGGCGGGCGCCGCCGAGCGACTCGTCGTCGCTGTCCTCGCCGGTGGCCATCTTCACCAGCGGCGGTCCGGCCAGGAACACCTTGCTCTGGTCCTCGACCACGATCGTGTAGTCGGACAGGCCGGGCTGGTAGGCGCCGCCGGCGGTGGACGAGCCGAACACCACGCACACCGTGGGGATGCCAAGCTTGGAGAGCTCGATCATCTCGTAGAAGAACCGGCCGGTCTCGGCGAAGTGGAACGTGGAGCTCTTGGGCCCGTCGCCTCCCCCACCGCCGCCCATGCGCAGGTCGGCACCGGCCGACTCCACGAAGCTGACGTAGGGCATGCGGTTGTCCCGGGCGATCTCGAGCGCCCGCATCCACTTCTTGGAGGCGTAGGGCGTGAGGGCGCCGGCGAGCACGGTGGGGTCGTTGCCCATGATCACGCACTCGGTGCCGCCGATGACGCCGATGCCCACCACCATGCCGCCGCCCATGGCGTAGTCGGACTTGTAGCCGGCCAGCGCGCTGATCTCGAGGAACGGCGTGTCGGGGTCCAGCGCGTTGGCGATGCGCTCGCGGATGGGCAGCTTGCCGCGGGACCGCAACCGGGCCATGCGCTCGGGACCGCCGCCGGCCTCGGCTTCGTCGAGCAGCCCGTCGATCACCTCCAGCTGCTCGAGGAGGTCGTCTCGGTTGCGGCGGAACTGCTCGCTCCCGGTGTCGACGGCGGACGGGAGCGGCGGGGCCAGCAGGGATCGCACCATGAGCGCGGACACTATCGGCGGTAACATCTCGCCGCCACGGTTATCCTCCGGACACCCCGCCCACCCCACCCCGTCGCTCGGCCCCGCACGGCCGACGTCAGCAAGGCAGGATCGACCCATGAAGAACACCGTGACCGACCTGCTCGGGATCGACGTCCCGATCTTCGCCTTCAGCCACTGCCGGGACGTGGTGGCCGCCGTGTCCAAGGCCGGCGGCCTCGGCGTGCTCGGCGCCGTGGCCCACAGCCCCGAGCAGCTCGAGATCGACCTCGACTGGATCGAGGCCGAGGTCGGCGACAAGCCCTACGGCGTCGACCTCATCATCCCGGCCAAGTACGCCGGCGACTCCGAGGGCGGCTACACGCTGGCCGACATCGCCGGGCTGATCCCCGCCGAGCACTGGGAGTTCGTCAACGACATCCTCGCCCGCTACGACGTGCCCGAGATGCCCGCCGACGTGACCGGCGGCGTCTTCCGCATCAAGGACGACACGCCGCTGCCGTTCTCCGAGCGCTCGGCCGGCCCGCAGCTCGAGCTGGCCCTGGCCCACAAGACCGCGTTCGTGGCCAACGCCCTCGGCCCGCCCCCGGCCCACATGATCGAGCGCTGCAAGGAGGAGGGCCGCATCGTGGGCGCCCTCGCCGGCAAGGCGGTGCACGCCGAGCGCCACGTGCAGGCCGGGGTCGACATCATCGTCGCCCAGGGAGGCGAGGCCGGCGGCCACACCGGCGAGATCGGCTCGATGGTGCTCATCCCCGAGGTGGTCGACGCGGTGGCGCCCGTGCCGGTGCTCGGCGCCGGCGGCATCGGCCGCGGCCGCCAGATGGCCGCCGCCATGGCCCTCGGCGCCCAGGGCGTGTGGTGCGGGTCGGTGTGGCTCACCACCGAGGAGGCCGAGACCCACCCGGCGGTCAAGGAGAAGATGCTCAAGGCCACGTCGGCCGACACCATCCGCTCCCGCTCGCGCACCGGCAAGCCGGCCCGCATGCTCAAGTCGGCGTGGACCGACGAGTGGGACGACCCCACCCACCCGCAGCCGCTCGGCATGCCGCTCCAGCCGATCCTCACCGCCCAGGCGATCCAGCGCATCGACCGCGCCGCGGTGAAGCCCGGTTCGGGCGCCGAGAAGCTGGCCAACTACTTCGTGGGCCAGATCGTGGGCCACATGAACGAGACCAAGACGTCGGCCCAGGTGGTCTACGAGATGGTCGACGAGTTCATCGACGCCATCCGCGGCGTCCAGACCCAGATGGACGCCTGAGGCTGATCCCCGTGGGCCCCGCCCCAGCCCGGCGCACGGGGTGGCGACCGGGCCTGGTCGCCGTCGTCGCCCTCGCCCTCCTCGCCGCGTGCAGCGACGGGAGCGACGGCGCCCGCCCCGCCGACACGAGCACCGCGCCGTCGACGGCGACCACGTCCACCACCCTGGCGCCCACCACCACCGTGGCGTTCGAGCCGCGGGTGGCGGCGCCGCCCGTGGCGTACCCTCCTCAGCCCGACGGCACCCCGTGGCCCACCGACGAGTGGCCCGAGGGCCCGGTGCCCGGCGGCGTCGACGCTGCCGCCCTCCAGGCCCACCTCGACCGATCCTTCGGCGAGCTCAGCACCGAGGGCAACACCACCGACGCGGTGCTCGTCGTGCAGCACGGCCGCATCGTGGTGGAGCGGTACCGCCCCGGCTTCGGCGACCGCGCCACCACCCACCCCTCGTGGTCCATGGCCAAGAGCTTCACCCAAGCGCTCACCGGCATCCTCGTGGCGCGGGGCGACCTCGACATCTACGAGCCCGCGCCGGTGCCGGCATGGAGCGATCCCGACGACCCGCGCCATGCCATCACCACCGACCAGCTGCTGCGCATGGCGAGCGGCCTCGAGTGGAAGGAGGACTACTTCTCCACCGACTCCGACACCATCGCCATGCTCTTCGGCGACGGCCAGGCCGACATGGCCGCCTACGCCGCGTCCAAGCCTGCAGCTGCTCCGCCCGACTCGCAGGTGGCGTACTCCACCGGAACCAGCAACATCGTGTCGGGGATCATCGGGCGCATCGTCGGGACCGGCGACGACTACGAGCGCTTCGTCGACGACGAGCTCCTCGAACCCATCGGGATCGATCCCGCCGGCACCGACCTCGGCTGGGACGGTGCCGGCCAGCTGATCGGGGGCTCGGTGTTCGACCTCAACGCCCGGGACTACGCCCGCTTCGGCCTGCTGTACCTGCGCGGCGGCACCTGGGACGGGCGCCCGATCGTGCCGTCCACCTGGGTCGACTACGGGCGGACGCCCACGCCCCCGCCGGTGGGCTGGGACAAGTACGCCGCCCACTGGTGGACCTACGAGGACTGCCCGGGCGGCTTCCGCGCCGGGGGCTTCTACGGCCAGCACATCGTGATCTGCCCCACGCTCGACCTCGTGGTGGTCGTGCTCAGCTCCCGATCCGACGGCAAGGACGGCGAGGTGCGCGACGGGCTCGTGCACCTGTTCCGCGACGCCCGGCCCGAGGCCTGACCGTGGGCCGCAGATCTCCGCTCGACGTCGCCGTCGCCGACCTCGCCGAACCGCAGCGGTGGGCGAAGGCGCTCGGCGTGTCGACCGAGTCGGTGGAGCGCTACCGGGCCACCGACGTGTTCGACCTGCACCTCGACACGTTCATCTGGGCGCGCATCCTGCGGTACCGGATGGAGCGTCGCCACACGTGGTCCCCCACCGGCCGGCACTTCGCCTGGGAGGTCGACCTCCCCCGCGCCATCGGCGGCGGTCTCACCGGGGGCATCTGGTCGGTCACCACCAACCCGTTCCGGTCCGCCGGCGCCCGGCGGGACGCGTTCGCCGAGAACCTGCCCCGGCTGAAGCGGTCGCTCGCCGCGCACCCGCTGGTGGAGGTGGTCGACACGGTGGCCGGGTACCGGGAGGCCCGGGCCCGCGGCCACCACGGCGCCTTCGTCGGCATCCAGGGGGCCAACGCCCTCTCGTCGTCGCTCGACGACCTCGACCTGGCCATCGACGGCGGCGTGGTCCGCATCACGCTCGTGCACCTCACCACCTCCCGGCTCGGCACCACGAGCTCGCCGCTGTCGAAGCTCGGCAAGACGGCCGGTCTCACCGACTTCGGTCGCCAGGTGGTGGAGCGCCTCGACGCCGGGCGCGTGCTGGTGGACCTCGCCCACATCAGCGAGGCCGGGTTCTGGTCGGCGGTCGACGCCCACGACCCGTCGATCCCGCTGATCGCCACCCACACCGGCGTGAGCGGGGTGTGGCCGCACTGGCGCAACCTCACCGACGACCAGGTGCGGGCGATCGCGGACTCCGGCGGCTGCGTCGGCGTGATGATGCAGGAGTCGTTCCTCGGGAAGCGCCCCACCGACGTGCGCACCGTGGTGGACCACCTGGAGCACATCGTCGCCGTGGGCGGCGAGGGCGCCCCGGCGCTCGGCAGCGACTACGACGGCATGGTCACCCCGCCGCCCGACCTCCCCCGCCACGCCCAATGGCCCCGGATCGTGGAGGAGATGGCGAGGCGGGGCTGGTCCGACGAGCGCATCGCCGCCGTCCTCGGCGGCAACGCCCTCCGGGTGATCGAGGCCGTCCGCGGCTGAGAGCCGGGAGCGGGCTCAGGCCACCGTCGACGACGACGCCACGAGGCCCCAGGCGAACGCGCTCAACCGGGGCGCTGCTCCGCTCGGAACACGGTCTCCCAGTCGCGCTGCATGCTGACCACCACCCAGCCCGATCGGCGCCCGATGTCGGTGATCGGCTCGGCGTCGGCGATGGTCCCGGCCTCGCTGGCGTAGGCGAACTCCCGATCGGCGTCGTCGTGGTCCACGAGCAGGGCCAGCGACGGGGAGTCGGCCGCCACGATCTCGAGCATCTCGCGATCGCCGAGCGAGTTGCCCGCGGCCAGCAGCGGCCGGCGGCCGAGGTGGCGCTGGATCGCCTCGATCTTGGCCGAGCCCTCGTTGGCCGGCCCGTCGAGCTCGGCGGTCCGCAACAGCACCGGGCGACCGTCGCGCCGCTCGTAGCGGTACCGGATCATCGTGCCCACCACCCGCTCGGGCGGCACGTCGTACAGGTCGAGGCTCACGGCCCGGACGAACTCGGTGCCGCCGCCGGTGACGATGCAGACCGTGACCCCGCGCGCCCGCAGGGCGTCCACCAGCTCGAGCATGGGGACGTAGAGGAGGTCGCGCAGCGGCCGGTCGAGCACCGGGTTGCGAGCGTCGGCGAAGAAGGCGCGCACCTCCCGGTCGAAGTCCTCCGGCGTGATGTCGGCGAACACCTCGGTGAGCGCCATCGCCACGCGTGGCAGGCCGAGGTCGGCGAGCGCGGCGCGGTCGCCGTCGAGCACGGCGCGGTACTCGGGCCGCTGCCCCAGCTCGGGCGAACGGCCCACCGCCCCGGCCAGGCCGTGGCGGAGGAAGTCGAACTGCGCGTAGCTGGGACGCTCGCACCAGAGGGTGCCGTCGTTGTCGAAGACGGCCACGCGCCGGGCCGGGTCGACCTCGACCACGGCGTCGAGGAACCCGACCACGGCGTCGCGCACCGGTCCCGGGCGCCACGACGGGAGCGGATCGGTGTCGGTTGGCGGTGCGGTCACGGCCGGTCCTCCTCGGTGGGGCGGTAGGCGCAGCGGAAGCCGATGTGGCTCATGCCGGTGTCGATCATCTGGGGCCGGCGGGCGGCCGGCCGGTAGCGCATGCAGTACACGTCGGCGCACAGGAAGGACCCGCCCTTCACCACGCGGCGAGGCATCCGGAACTGCGGTTGGTTCGGGTCGAGGCTGCCCTGGGCGGTGCCACCCCGGGGGTCTCGGGGGACGCAGCACCCCGAGGTCTCGCCCCACCGGTCCTCCTCGTACCAGTCGTCGGTCCACTCCCACACGTTGCCGGCCATGTCGAACAGGCCGTACCCGTTCGCCGGGAACGACCCGACGGGCGTGGTGCGGCCGAACCCCGGCTCGGCCCGCCACGGGAAGTCGCCCTGGTAGTGGTTGGCCAGGTGCACACCGGGCGGCTCGGGCTCGTCGCCCCACGTGTACGCCGCGCCCTCGATCCCGCCCCGGGCGGCTCGCTCCCACTCGGCCTCGGTGGGCAGCACCGCGCCGCACCACCGGGCGAAGGCCACCGCGTCCTCGTGGGCCACGTGCACCACGGGGTGGTCGCCCCGGCCGGCGAGGTCCGAGCCCGGCCCCTCGGGGTGGCGCCACGACGCGCCGGGCACCCACGTCCACCACTGGCTGAGGTGGCGCAGGTCGACCGGGCCGGGGGTGGGCGTGAACACCATGGACCCGGGGACGAGGTTCTCGACGGGGGCGCCGGGGAAGTCGGCCGGGTCCAGCGGTCGTTCGGCCACCGTCACGTAGCCGGTGTCGGCCACGAAGTCGGCGTAGCGGTCGTTGGTGACCGGGTGGACCTCGATCCAGAAGCCGCTCACGGCCACGCGCCGCACCGGCCCCTCCTCGGGGTAGTGGCGCTCCGAGCCCATGGCGAACTCGCCCTCGGGGATCCACACCCGGTCACCCGCCCGCGGGGGACGAGCGGATGACCGGGGGGACACCTCGCTCACGCGCTGGTCAGGCCGGCCTCGAGCGCCTCCATCACACGATCGAGGTTGAACGTGGCCGGCTCCTGGCGGGCCGGGAACTCGGCCATGGTCTGCACCATCTGGAAGACGAACGCCTGCATGGGCACCAGGATGAAGGCCCGGTCGAGCAGCCAGTCGTAGTAGGTGTTCGACGTGATGTCGGCCCGCTCGTAGGGATCGGTCCGCAGGTTGAAGATCTTCGGCACCCGGAGCTCGGTGAACGGCTCGGCCCAGATCCGCAGGGTCCCCGGCGCACGCTGCTCGAGGAACACCACCTTCCAGTTGTCGAACCGCACGGCGGTCAGGTCGCCGTCGTCGGACACGTAGAAGAAGTGCTTGCGCGGGCTCTCGTCGGTCTCGCCGGTGAGGTACGGGAGCTGGTCGTGCCCGTCGAGGTGGACCTTGTAGGTGGTGCCGTTCAGGTCGGTGCCGGCCTTGAGGTCCTCGGCGATGGTGGGCACGCCGGCGGCGGCCAGCAGCGTGGGGAACCAGTCGTTGTGGGTGATGATCCCGTTCTTGACCTGCCCGGGTGCGATGCGGGCGGGCCAGCGCACCATCTCGGGCACGCGGTAGGCGCCCTCCCAGTTGGTGTTCTTCTCGGACCGGAACGGGGTCATGCCCGCGTCGGGCCACGAGTTCATGTGGGGCCCGTTGTCGGTGGAGTAGATGACGATCGTGTCCTCGGCCAGGCCGAGCTCGTCGAGCACGTCGAGCAGGTCGCCCACGAGGTCGTCGTGGTCCATCATCGTGTCGTGGTACTCGGACTGCCACCGGCCGGCGCGGCCACGGCTCTCGGGCTTCACGTGGGTCCGGAAGTGCATGTGGGTCGAGTTGAACCACAGGAAGAACGGGGTGTCCGCGTCCACCTGGCGGCGCATGAAGTCGATGGCGGCGTCGCGGAACTCCTCGTCCACGGTCTCCATGCGCTTCTTGCTGAGCGGGCCGGTGTCCTCGATGCGCTGGGTGCCGTCGCCGTTGGCCCACGAGCGGATCACGCCACGGGGGGCGAAGCGCTCGCGGAACTGCGGGAAGTCCTCGGGCTTCGGGTAGTCGGGGTGCTCGGGCTCCTCCTCGGCGTTCAGGTGGTAGAGGTTGCCGAAGAACTCGTCGAAGCCGTGGGCGGTGGGCAGGTGCTCGTCGCGGTCGCCCAGGTGGTTCTTGCCGAACTGGCCGGTGGCGTAGCCGTGGGCCTTGAGGGCGGTGGCGATCGTGGGGTCCTCCGGCTGGATGCCCACGGTGGCGCCCGGCATGCCGACCTTGGTGAGGCCGGTGCGGATCGGGTTCTGGCCGCAGATGAACGCGGCCCGACCGGCGGTGCAGCTCTGCTCGCCGTAGCTGTCGGTGAAGCGGATGCCCTCGTTCGCGATGCGGTCGATGTTGGGCGTGCGGTACCCCATCAGGCCGTCGGAGTAGCAGCTCAGGTTCGAGATGCCGATGTCGTCGCCCCAGATCACCAGGATGTTGGGCTTCTTGTCAGTGGCCATGTGTGCTGCTCCCCGGTCGCGCTGGACCGAATCGTCCCGTTTCGTCGGGGTGATCGTGTCACCTCTTCCGGCGACCCGCTTCACCTACCGCTGGGTGATCGAGGCGCGGCCCAGCCGCCCGGGCCACAATGAGCCGATGTCGGCAAACCTCGCCCTGCTCGGGGCCTACAGCGACGCCATGTTCGCCGGCGACCAGGAGGCCGTGTTCGAGTTCTGGTCCCCCGACTTCGTGAGCCACGTGACCGACCGGGTGAACCCCGATGCGGTGGGCACCGACATCCGGGGCCACGAGCTCGAGTGGTGGAACCAGGTCCGCTCGGCCTTCCCCGACTTCACGTTCTCGGTGGAGCTGCTCATCGAGTCAGGAGACCTCGTCGTCTCCAACTGGACCGTGCGCGGCACCCACACCGGCACCCCGTTCTACGGCGTCGAGCCCTCGGGCGAGCCGGTCACCATCAATGGCACCGCCGTGCTGCGCATCCGCGACGGCAAGATCGTGGAGCACTGGGGCGGCCCCCACTGCCAGGACGGCGTGGGCCTCACGCACTGAGGTCGTCGGCCCGCTCAGCCCCCGCCGTCGTCGGCCAGGTCAACCCGCAGCTCGGGCACCAGGTCCACCCGCACCGGCACGTCGGCCAGGTCCGCATCGCGCAGCGCCCGGCGCAGCTCACGGGTGTCGGGCGGGTCGCCCGGGCCGATCGCCCGCACCACCACCGATCCCTGCTGGGTGGTCACCTGCACCACCTCCCACCCGCTTCCCGCCGCCCACGAGTCGGCCACGTCCCGGATCCGCTGCTCGTTGCGGGTGTCGAGGGCGATGATCCGCGTGGTGGCGGCGAGCGGGAGGAACACCAGGACGAAGAGCGCGGCCATCAGGGCGATGGCCGGTGACCGCAGGAGGGTGCCCTCCTCGGGACCGAACCGGTGCACCCCCGAAAGGGCCATCACGATCACGCCCGTGGCGAGGATGGCGGCCACGTTGGTCACGAACAGGAGCAGGGCCCCGCGTGCCTGGGCTGGCTCGCCGGACTCGAGCGTGAGGCCCACCACCGCGAGCGGCGGCACCAGGGAGATGGCGATGGCCACGCCGGGCAGCGTGTCGGAGATGTCCCGTCGGACGAGCGCGAACGACCCCACCACGCCCGTGGCCAGCGCGGCGAGCAGGTCGATCAGGCGCGGGTGGACCCGCCCCGCCACCTGCGAGTTGCTCAGCTCCACCACGGGGACCGTGACGATCCGACCGATCAGCCAGGCCACCGCCACCACGGCGAGCGCCCCGGCCACCACCAGGGCGACCGAGCGGGCCACGTTGGCCCGATCGCCCAGCACCACGCCGAGGACGATGCCGAGGATCGGGGTCATCAGCGGGGCCACGATCATGGCGCCGATGACCGTGGCGGTGGAGTCCGCCACCACCCCGGCCGTGGCGATGATCGCCGACAGCACGAGCAGCATCCAGAAGCGGGTGAGGCGCGCTCGGGCGTCGCCCCCCTCCACGAACAGCTGGCCGCGCATCCGCGCGATGTCGTCGTGGGTCACCGTCACCATGGGTCTGGCCTCCGAAGCCCGCCGGCCGCCGGGTGGGTCGAGTGGACGCCGGGCACCGTCGGGCCCGGGCCGGTGGATCAGGCGAGCAGCTTCGCCTTGGCGGCGGCGAACTCGTCGTCGGAGAGGAGGCCGGCGGCCTTCATGTCGCCGAGCTTGGTGAGCTGCTCCATCAGGTCGGGAGCGGGTGCGGCGGCCGGCGGGGGCGGCGGCGGGGCCGCAGCCTGCTGGGCGGCCAGCTGCTGGGCGGCGGCCTGGTCGATGGCGGCCTGCTGGGCGGCGGCCTGCTGCTGGGCGTTGGCCTGCTGCGAGGCGGCCACGCGGCCGGTCACGGCCTGAGCGGTGCCGGCGATGACCGCGGTGCGGGCCATGGTGCCCACCAGGCCCGGGCGACCCATGCGTCGTCCTCTCATCGTGTGCTCCTTGTCGTTCGGGTTCGGTTCGGGGTGTGGTGCGGGCGGCGGGCCGACGTCAGAGGGCGTCGACGGCGGCGAGGACCTCGTCGACCACCAGTCCGGGGATGTGGATGTCGGAGACCAGCACGCCGCCGGATCCGACGATCGCGTCGCGCAGCGGGACCGACCAGGTGTGCTCGAACACCAGCACCGCGGCCGACGAGCCCGGCTCCAGGCTGGCCAGCAGGTCGTCGACGTCCTCGGCCGACACGAGGTCCCGCGCGTCCTGGATGAGGTTGGCCAGGGCGGCGACCTCGTCGGAGGCGCCGGCCTCCTCGAACTCGATCACCTCCACCGTGCCGTCCTCGGCCCGTTGGGCGAACAGGCCGTCGACCACGGTGATCACGCCGCGGTCCACGAGGTCGGTGAGGGCGGGGAGGATCTCCCCGTTGAACTGGCTGCCGGGGAACCCGATCACGAGCACTTCGACTGGACCCACGCTGTCGCTCCTCGTTCGAGGTGACCGGAAGGTCCGATCACGCGCCGGTCGGGTTTCTACCAGCAGCGAAGACCCTCCGTGGCCGGCGCCGCCTCAGACGTCGGCGCCCTCGGTCAGCAGGGCCTGGAACCAGCGGGCCGAGTCCTTCGGGATGCGGCGGTAGTCGTCCTCGTAGTCGACGTAGACCAGGCCGAAGCGGGGACGGCGGCCGAGGTACCACTCGATGTTGTCGGCGTAGGACCAGGCGAAGTACCCGTCGACCGGGATGCCCTCGGCCCGGGCTTCGGCCACCACCTCGAGGTGGCGGCGGTAGCTCCAGATGCGGATGTCGTCCCGGATGCGCCCGTCGACCAGCCGGTCCTGGCATCCGAACCCACCCTCGGTGATCACGAGCCGGTCGGCCGCCGGGTGCCGGGCGTACTTGCGCAGCGTCCACAGCAGGCCCTCGGGGTCGAGCGGCACCCCCACCTCGGAGCGGATGCGGACCTCGCCGTCGGGGACGCTCAGCAGGGGCGTGGGCCCGAGCACCGGCAGCTGCCGCAGGCCCACCAGGGGGCCGTAGTACTGGACGCCCATGAAGTCGTACCGGAAGGTGGCGGCCTCGAGGTCGCCGTCCTCGATGTGGCGCTTCAGCGGGGCGAGGAGCTTGGTGGCCTCGAACGGGTAGCCCAGGCCGCCGGCGGGGTCGAGGAAGATGTCCACCATCAGGGCCTCGAGCGCCCGCTTGCGGCGGGCGGTGCGCTCGTCGGTGGGCTCGTAGGGGTGCACCACCGACATCACGTTGGTGGTGCCGATCTGGGCGGCGTCGCCCAGCACGGCGCGCATGCGACGGCCGGCCTCGGCGCACGCCAGGTTCATGTGGTGGGCCGAGCGCAGCGCCTTGCTGGGGTGCGGCCCCCGCCGCTCGTGCAGCCCGGCCACGATCGACCCGATCACGCTGAAGGGCTCGTTGAACACCATCCAGTGCTTCACCCGGTCGCCGAAGGCCTCGGCGCAGCGCTCGGCGAAGGCGGCGAAGTCCTCCACGATCCCCCGCCGCGTCCACGCGCCCTGGTTCCAGAGGGCGAGGGGGAGGTCCCAGTGGTGGACGGTGACCCAGGGCTCGAGACCGAGCTCGAGCATGCGATCGATGACCCGGTCGTAGAAGTCGGCGCCCTTCGGGTTCCAGGGGTCTCGCCCGTTCCCCATGAGCCGGGGCCACGAGAGCGAGATGCGGTTGGCGTCGAACCCGAGCTCGTGGATGAGGGCCAGGTCGTCCTCGTAGCGGTCGTGGAACTGGATGCCCTGGTCGCCGCCCTCGCCCGCCACCCGGCCGAGGCGCACCATCTCGTCCCAGATCGACGGCTTCTTCCCGTCGGCCGTGGGTGCGCCCTCGATCTGGAAGGACGCCGACGCCACGCCCCAGGTGAAGTCGTCGCCGAAGTCCGCTCGCTGCATGGCCGGCGACCCTACCCGTGGTGCCGCAGCCGCCCACCTCGGAGCGACGAGCGACACGTGCGGGCCGGTGGTGAATCCGTTCTTGTGCCCAGGTTCGCCAGAACCGGCGAGCACGGGCACAAGAAGCGGCTCGCCGGTCGACCCGTACCGTTCTTGTGCCCAGGTTCGCCAGAACCGGCGAACCTGGGCACGAGAAGGGAGTCGACCGCGAGGGGGCGGGCGTAGGGTCGCCGAGGTGGCGGGAGACGACCGGACGGCCGAGGAGCGCGAGCGCGACGCCGAGATCGGGCGACGCCTCCAGGAGGAGCTCCCCGGCTACCGCGCCCGGTTCGAACCGGACCCCGACCCGGACCCCGACCCGAAGCCGCACGACCAGCACGACGCCGCCGACGTCCCGGAACCCGACGCCGAGGCCGACGACGAAGACGGGCCGCAGCCGACCCTGTTCAACCCGCTGTACCAGGAGGGCGGGTGCTTCGATCCCAAGGGGTGCCTCCCGTGGTGGATCGTGCTGCCGGGTGCGGTGCTCTACGCGCTCGGGCAGGGGGTGGGGCACCTGCTGGCGTGGCTGGGACGCCGTCTCGTGGGCTGGCGGGACGAACGGCGCCGAGCCCGGGGATGGACGCCACGCGTCTCGACCTCGGCTCAGATCGGTCCACCCCTGCGCCCGCCGGCTGAGTGGGCCGATGCCCAGCGCGCCTTCCGGTCCACCTACGCCGCCGACCCCGAGTCGGCCCCACGCCGGCCTGCGACCATCGCCCACGACGGTGCGCTGGTGACGGTCGTGCTGCGGGACGGGCGCGGTCGACGGATGACGTTCGAGACGACTCCGGACACCACGGCGTTGCCGGTGCGGGGCGAGGTCGACGGGTTCCTCGTGGGCGAGCTCGGCACCAACGCCACGGCCGGCGTCGAGGTGGCCGGCGGTGTCCTGTGGCCCGTCTACAACCCCGTCGGCCGCTGACCGGTCGGCACGCGCAGGGACGCACCGCTGGCGGTGGCTACGTGCTGAAGGTCGTGTAGTAGCCGTCGAGCATGTGGGGGCGGGGCTCGCCGGGGTCGGGCATGAAGTCGACGGCGAGGTAGGCGCCCTCGTCGAGGGCGAGGTAGAGGTAGCCGTCGAAGCCCGAGGACACCGCACCCATCCCACCGACCGCGGTGAGCTCCACGTCGGGCACCTCGTTGGCGGCGAGCTGGCCCACGATCGTGGCGGCCTCCTCGTCGTCGATCGATCGGTCGAGGCGCAGGAGGGCCATCTCGTGCAGGGCGGAATCGGTGTTCCGCACGTGGTACCAGCCGGTCGTGAGGTCGCCGGGCACGCGGTAGCCGTCCTCGGAGAACTCGATGGTCCCGACCACCGGTTCGTCGCCAGGCGGAGCGGTGTCCCCCGACGGGGCTCCCACGGTCAACATGGCCGTCATGCCCATCAGAGCGTGGGCCACGCCCTTGCTGTCGGGCACGTAGCACATGGCCATCACCACGCCCTCGGTCAGGTTCACCAGCGCCGTGGTGTCCTGGCCGGGGCCGATGTAGCTGACCCCGCCGATCATGTCGACGAACTCGATGGCGCCCGCACCCGAGGAATCGCCGGCGCCCGCGGCGGCGAGCTCGGCCATGTCGACGCCGTCCTTGATGCGGGCGAACATCACCTGGTGGGGCTCGGCGCCGATGTTGTGGAACTTCAGCAACGTCCACCCCGGCTTCACCCCCGCGGCGGGGTCCGGGGTGATCTGGAAGGCGTACTCCGTGGAGTTGATCTCGAGCTCCTGCACCGGGGTGGGAAGCGGCGCAGGTGCCGGCTCGGGCTCGGTGGCCGACGGGGTCGCCGCTGAGGTGCGGGGAGTGTCGGCGGCCTCCTCGCTCTGGCCGCAGGCGGCGACGACGAGGACCAAGGCGAGCACCAGGCACCGACGGGCCCGTGGTCGCATCGAGCGGGGATCTCGCATCGGCGGCAAACCCTTCTCCGGCCGCGTGGGGTGACCGGCGTCGAGAAACTTAACACCGTTCAGCGCGATCGGCGCTGCGCTCGCAGCGGCACCGATCAGGGGCCCGGGCGCTCTCGCGCCCCGATGTCGCAGGCGAGCACCGAGTCGCCGTCGCCATCGGTCGGGCGGACCCGACCCAGCTGGTCGTCCACCACCTCGGTGCCGCAACCGAGCGTGCCGGCGGGGATGGCGTCGATGAGCGGCGAGGCGGCCGGGTCCAGCTCGTAGCCCACGGTCGACCCGACGGAGAGGACCACCGCCGGCGGCGCGCCGGGCTGGTCGCCGGGCCCGGTCAGGCCGCAGGACCCGTCGTCGTCGGAGTTGGCACCCCGGGACTCGGGGGCGGTGCCCGTGCAGGTCTGGAGGATGCTGGCGACGGCGACCGCGTGACCCGAGTTGGACAGCGCCGGCGTGGTGACCCCGAGGGACACCCACGACCGGAGGGCGACGTGGCGGAGGGCCACCGTGCCCTCGTTCCGGATCGTGGGGGTGGCACCGAAGACGTGCACGAAGATCGAGTTCTCGAGGACGGCCGTGCCGGTGGGTGCCACCACCACCTGGCCCGAGCTCTCGAGCCCGGCGAGGTTCAGGTGCCGGCCCACGAGCACGCCCCGGACCAGGAAGGGGGCACCAGGCACGTTGTACGACGAGATCCCGTCGAGCTCCAGGGTGGCCCCCTGCTCCACGGTCACCCACTGGTTCACGAGGACGTCGCCGGGGCCCACCCTGCGGATGGCCAGCGCGCCGGTGACGCTCAGCGACGGCGAGCCCGGGTAGGAGCCGGCGGGCAGGCCGATGTCGGCGCGGCCGAGGGCGTTGCCCTCGCCGACGGCGGCCTGGAGCGTGCAGTCGCCGACCCCCGGGGTGACCTCGCAGACGCCGTCGCCCGGCACCGCGTCGGCGCCGATCGCCGTGCTGTTCACGGCGAGGAGGGCGGGCGGTGGCGGCGGCTCGCAGGCGACGAGGCCGGCGAGCCCGACCAGCACTGGGCCGAGGAGCGCGACTCGGCCGAGGAGGGCGACTCGGCAGACCGACGAGGGCCGACGTCGGCCGACGACGCCCGGTGATCGCCTCGACCCGAGCTCCACCCGTGCACCCCCCCTGTCCGCCCGACGCCCCGACGGTACCTTGGGAGTCGTGCTGGGATCCGGGAAGCCGGTGGTCGATCCGGAGCTGGGCGAGCTGGTCCGGCGTCGCGGGATGTGGCGGGGGTCGCTCCTGCTCGGTGCCCACGGTCCGGTGGTCCCGCTCGCCGTGCCGGGCGGACGTGGCGGGCCCGACACCGCCGCGGTCGGGCTGGCCCGCACCATCCCGGAGGAGCTGGACCGCTGCCGTCCGGCGATCGAGGCCGCCCTCGTCGAGCACCGGGCGCCCTACCGCGAGGGTTCGGACATCGACGACCCGACGCCCGAGCCCGCCTACGCCGCGGTGGTCCGCGTCGACGGCGCCCTCGCGATCGAGGTCGGCTACCGCCCGGCGTGGGAGGAGGAGCACACCCTGGGCGCCCGCCTCCGCAGCGGCCAGCTCCTCGAGCTCAACGGCTCCGTCCTCGAACCATGATCTACCACCACCGAGGGGCCGTGCTGACGCCTACCATCGCCACCTCGCCCGTGTAGCTCAGTTGGCCAGAGCAGCCGCCTTGTAAGCGGCAGGTCGTGGGTTCGATTCCCACCGCGGGCTCTGCCGGCGTCCCCTCAGGCCGGGCCTCGGGACTCCGCCCAGGCAACGGCGCGGTGGACGTCGGGGAAGAAGCGGTCGTCGCCCACCCCCTCGGCGAGGCCGATGGCCTCGGCGGCGGCCCGGGCGGGGGCGTGCACCTCCGAGAGGCACAGGTCGACCCCGGCGCGGTCGAGCGCCTCGGCCAGCTTCACCAGGTGCTCGCCGCTGGTGAGGTCGAGGTCGTCGCTGGCCTGGAGGTCGAGCACCACGGCGGCCACGCCGCCCTCGCCGACCGCATCGCCCTCCTCGCCGCCGCCGCCCGCCAGCGCCATGGCCACCACGGCGTCTCGGACCGCCTGGGCGTTGGCGTAGAAGAGCGGGGCGTTGGGCCGCACCACCAGCACGCCGGGCACCTCGGTGGCGCCGGGGTGGCGGTCGACGTCGACCCAGCTGCCCGATCCGTCGCGACCCAGCCGGGACACGGTGGGGCGGCTGGCCCGGCCGACCACCAGCAGGATCGACACGACCACGCCCAGGATCAGCGCCGGCAGCACGTCGAACACGAGTACGGCGGTGAGGGTGAGCACCGACAGGACGAACTCCGAGGGGCTCAGCCGGAAGAGCGTCCGGAGCTGCTTGACCTTCATGAGGTGGGTCACGGCGTGCACGATGAGCGCGCCGAGCACCGCCTCGGGCAGGTCCTCGAACAGCCCCGTGAGCGCCACCACCGTGAAGAGGCTCAGCAGCGCGGCGAACAGCGGCGACACCTCGGATCGGGCGCCGGCGCCGTCGTTCACCGCCGACTGCGACAGGCTCCCGCCGGCGGCCAGGCCGCCGAGCAGGCCCGACCCGAGGTTCGCCGCACCGAGCGCCACGAGCTCCTGGTCGGGGTCGAGCCGGTAGCGGTACTTGTCGGCGAACGCCGAGGCCGCGCCGAGGGCCTCGCTGTAGATCACGAGCATGATGCCGGCGGCGCTGGGCACGAGGACCCACAGGTCGTGGAGGGCCACGTGCGGCACCGCCACGGTGGGCAGGCCGCCCGGGATGTCGCCCACGATGGCCACCCCGTGGTCGACGAGGCCCAGCGCCGAGCTCCCCACGATCCCGGCCACCAGCACGACGAGCCCGCTCGGCACCTTCGGCGCGAACCGCCCGAGTCCGAACAGCAGCGCGAGGGCCGCTACGGCGACGGCCAGCGTGGGCCCGTTCACGTCGCCGAGGTGGCCGACGGTGTGGACGAACTGCTCCACGCTGTTGCCCTCGCCACCCTCAATGCCGAGCAGCTTGGGGAGCTGGCGGACGGCCACGAACACCGCCAGGCCGAACACGAACCCGTCCATCACCGGCCGCGACAGGAAGTCGGCCAGGAAGCCCAGGCGCAGGAGGCCGGCGAGCACGAACACCACGCCCACGAGCAGGACGAGCGCGGCGGCGAGCGCCGTGAAGTCCTCGGCGGTGGCCGGCCCGAGCCCCGACACCGTGGCGAACAGCAGGACCGACGCCGCCGAGGTGCCCGCCACCACGAGCTGTCGGCTGGTCCCGAACGCGGCGTAGAGGCCGAGCGAGGCGAGGAGCGTGTAGAGCCCGGCCTGCGGCGGCAGCCCGGCCAGCCCGGCGTAGGCGATCATCTCGGGCACGAGGAGCCCCCAGATGGTGAACCCGGCCACGAGGTCGGTGGTCAACCACCGCCGGTCGTAGCGGCGAGCCCAGGAGAGGATCGGCAACCAGCGCGCCAACGAGGTCTGGGCGGATGCCCCGGTCCGGTCCACGACCGCATCATCCCACCCGATCGCCGGTCAGTTGATGATGACGGGCGTGGTCGTGGCGGTCGGACCCCGGCCCTGGACGGTGGCCACGGTGGTGCCGCCCGGTCCGGTGGCCACCAGGGTGAAGGAGCTGTCGGCCGGGGCGCACGCCGCAGCGCGCCCGTCGGCGTCCCCCGATACCGCCGTGCCCTTCGACGGCCCCACCTGCACCGAGTCGGCGCCGGTGGTCGCCCACACGAGCGTCCACCGGTAGCCCCCGCGGCAGATCGTGGTGGAGGCCGTGGCCCGGAAGCCGTCGACCACCGGGGCGGGGATCGTGGTGGTGGGCGCCGGTCGGGTGGTGGTGGGTGCGGGTGGCGCGGTGGTGCTGGGAGCGGCGGGAGGTGCGGTGGCCGGAGGTGGGCTGGTGGCGGGCGGTGCGGTGCCGGGCCCGCTCGGGTCGCTCGGGTCGCTCGGGTCGGGCTCGCTCGTCGGCACCTCGAGCGACGGCACGGACGTCG
>JAHBSN010000409.1 GCA_019639095.1 Actinomycetota bacterium | reverse complement strand
CCACCGTCGAGCCGGGCGCAGCTGCGGCCACCACCTCGTCGTCGTCTCCCGCGCCGGACGCCCACCAGGCGGCGCCGCCGAGGCACGCCACAACCAGGACCACGGCGGCCACGAGCCGGCGGCGGGCCGACGCGGACCGAGCGTCGCCGGACCCGTCCGCCGGGCTCGCGAGCTGCTCCGGTCCGGCGCCGTCGCCACCCGATCCACCGCCGATCGCGCCGCCCACCGCGCCTGCCGGTGCGCCCGGGTCGGCGAAGGGCGTGGCCGACGGGCCGGCGACCCCGGGCGCACCGCCAGCAGCTCCCGCCGCCGAGGCCGAGGCCGACGACGAGCCGGCCATCGGCACGCCAGCGTCGCCGAGCGCGGCGGCGGCCTTCGCCTTGAGCAGCGTGGGTGCCGCCACGATCGGCGCGGCGGCGAACAGCGCCGCCGGCCTGAGGCGCTCGGTGCGGTCGTCGGCGCACTCGTCGCAGCGATCGACGTGGCGGTCGATGGCCTTCACCATCGGGGCGCCGAACGACGTGAGCCCGGCCGACGCGAGCGACGAGCGCAGGTCGGCGCAGGTCGGGTGCCCGGCCCGCCACAGCACCAGCGCCCGCACGGCGTTGCCGAGGCGCTTGCGCAGGGTGAACAGCACCTGGTGGGCGTTGTTGGCGTTGGTGCCGAGCTCCTCGGCCAGCTCGGCGGCACCGAGGCCGTGGCGCAGGTGGAGGTCGAGGACGCTGGCATCTCGCTCGCCCAGGGCGGCGGCGGCATCCCACACCAGGGCGACCCGGCCGGCCTGGTCGAGCTCGGCGAGGGGGTCGTGGTCGGGGCTCGTGGCATCGGTGAGGCGGGTCATGGCGTCGTCGTCCACGACCGTGCTGCGGCGCTCCTTCTCGAGCCGGTTGAGCGACGCGTTGCGCCCGATGCGCAGGACCCAGCCGCCGAAGGCGTCCACGTCGTCGAGCGTGTGGAGCTTGGTCCACGCCCGCAGGAACGCATCCTGGGCGACCTCGGCGGCGATGCCGTCGTCGCGCACGATGCGTCGCGAGACGTCGTGGACCCGGTCGAACCAGGCGTCGAAGAGCTGGCCGAACGCCCGCTCGTCGCCGGCCCGGGCCGCTTCGACGAGGGCACCGTCTGCGGTGGTGGCCATGCCCGCTCCCCCTGGCTCGTGGACTCGCGCGTCACCAGCCTGCCCCATCAGGAGACCACGACCGGCGTGCCCAGGGGAAGCAGCGCGTTGAGCTGCTCCATCACCTCGTTGGGCACGCGGATGCAGCCGTGGGAGACGTCGTGGCCGATGCTGGCCGGGTCGTTCGTGCCGTGGATGCCGATCTGGCCGTCGCCGCCGGCGAACTCGGTGAGCACCTCCGAGCGGCCCGACAGCCCGATGGCGTAGCGGCCGTAGGGCCCCGACGGCGCCTGGGTGTCGAGCTTGTCGGTCACCGAGAACCGCCCCACGGGCGTGGGCGTGTCGGGCGCACCCACCGCCACCGAGGTCGACAGCACCTGGCGATCGCCGTCCACGAGGGTGAGCGTGCGGGCGGCCAGGTCGACGCGGACCTCGAGGGCCACCGACACGACCTCGAGCTCGTCGTCGGCGAGCCAACCGGTGGCACCGGTGGGCCGGCCGGGCACCAGGACCTGCACCCATCCGGCCCGACGATCGGTCACGAGGAGCGCGGTGGGCGACCCGTGCTCGGTCCGGGCCGGCACGGTGTGCGACGGCGAGGAGGCGACGGGCTCGTCGTGGACCTGCCCGTCGCCGTGGAGCCGCACGACGTGGGCGACGTCGGGCTCCGGGGACGGGGCGGGGGCGTCGGTGGTCGACGGGGGCGCCGTCGGTCGGTCGGCGTCCGCGGCGACGGCGGTGCTGGGCACGGCGATGACCTCCGGGGCGGAGGACGTGGAGGTGCCGCACGAGGTGGCGGCGAGGGCCAGGGCGACGCCGGCGGCGAGCGAGGCGGTCCGGCGGCGGAGGGATCGGGTGCTGCGGTGGTCGTTCACGGTGGTGGCCTTTCGGTGGTGGCGGAGCGATGCGTGGCGTGCGAAGCGGACGAGGCGAGCAGGTCGGTGGTCGGCCCCCGACCCACGTCGGGCGGCGCGGGCGACCCGGGGGGACCGGGCGCCCGCGCCGCTGGGGGGGGGGACGAGGTGGGGGGCGTCAGCCCGTGAAGGTGGGCTGGGCCACCACGGGCGGGTCGACGGTGGCCGTGGGGGTGGCCCCGTCGTCGGTGCCGCTCGAGTCGCCGGGGTCGCCCGAGTCGCCGGGGCGGCCCGGATCGCCGGGATCGGTGGGGCAGTCCTCGCGGCATGGGTCCTGCGGGTCGCCGGGGTCGGTCGGGCAGTCCTCCCGGCACGGGTCCGGGTTCCCGGTGAGCGGCGGGTCCCACACGGGCGGCTCGGTCACGGGCGGGTTGGTGATCACCGGCGGGATGGTGATGGGGGGCTGGGGGTGGTCG
>JAHBSN010000408.1 GCA_019639095.1 Actinomycetota bacterium | reverse complement strand
ACGTTGAGCAGCGCGTTGATCCCGGCGGTGGCCTCCGGCACCGGCGGCGCCCCGTCGCCGGCGTCGCCCAGGCCGGCCCCGGCGAGCAGGAGGTCGAAGGTCTCGCCGTCGAGGGCTTCGGGGTCGATCGAGTGGAGGAGCTCGACCACCGCGGGGTCCGGCGGCGGCGTCGGGTCGGCCTTGGCCGCCGCGCACGCCTCGGCCAGGTCGGCCAGCAGGTCGGGGACGAGCGCGAGGCTGGCGCCGCCCACCGACAGGTGGATGTTCTCCCGGCTGCCGGCGAAGCCGAGCTGGGGCTGGACGTACCACCGGTGCCGGCGCATCTGGTCGACCACGTCGAACACGTTGACGGTGTCGCTCACCAGGGCGACCAGGTTCGACTCGGGCGGCACCATCACCTCGAGGTCGGGGAGGTCGGCCACCCCGGCGCAGATCGCGTCCACCGCGGCCATGGTCCGCTCGGCGATCTCGAGGTAGCCGGCGTCGCCGACGTGCTCGAGCGCGGCCCACGTGGCCGCCAGCGCACCGCCCGACTTCGTGCTCTGGAAGGTCGTGTTGATCACGGTGTAGCCGGTCCACGCCGCCTTCGCGTAGAGCTGGTAGCGCCGCAGGTCGGCATCTCGGTAGAGCACCACCGACGCGCCCTTGGGGCAGTACGCGTACTTGTGGAAGTCCATCGAGATCGAGGTCACCCCGGGCACCGAGAAGTCGAAGTCGGTGGTGGGCCGGCCCAGGCGGCGCAGGTACGGGAGGATGAAGCCGCCGATGCAGCCATCGACGTGCAGCAGGACGTCGCGCTCGAGCGCGAGCTGGCCGAGCTCGGGGATCGGGTCGATCACCCCGTGGGCGTACGACACCGCCGAGCCCACCAGCAGGACCGTCCGGTCGTCGCAGGCGTCGGCCATGGCGTCGACGTCGGCCTTCCACGTGGTGGTGTCGACCGGCACCGAGACCACGTCGAGGTCGAAGTAGTGCGCCGCCTTGTGGAACGCGGCGTGCGCGGTGACCGGCACGACCATGGTGGGACGGGCGATCTCGGGGTGCAGGTGGCGGGCGCGGTCCCGGGCGACCTTGACGGTCATCATGATCGACTCGGTGCCGCCGGTGGTGAAGTTGCCCACCACGCCGGGACCACCTCGGAGGTGGTCCCTCGCCGCTCCGACCACCTCGTTCTCGAGGCGCAGCAGCGAGGGGAAGACGGTGGGGTCGAGCGCGTTCACGTCGTAGAAGTCGACGAGGGCCCGCTTGGCGATGCGGTCGACGTCGGCTCGGCCCGGGTCGTAGACGTACGCCCAGGTCCGCCCGCCCTTGGTGTCGAGGTCGCCAGCTCGGAACGCCTCGAGCCGGGCGAACAGCTCCGCCTCGCCCCGATCCGCTCCACCGTGGCCACCCGTGCGCGCTCGCCCCTCATCGTCCATGGCGAGCAAGGTACCGGCGTTCACCGGGCCACGGGCCGGCCGGCGCGTCGCGCCGCAGGTCTGCCGCCGGGCCATGACGGGCAGGACCGATCGGGCGGCGGAGCACGGGGGGCGGCCGATGGCAGAACAGCTTCGAGCGAGCTTTCGGCTCAGCCGGGATCCCGATGACATCGGTCGGGCGCGTCGGCGGATGGCGCTGACCCTCGCCGAGGAGCTCGAGGTGCCGCCCGAGCGGCTCGACGCCGTGCTCCTCGCGGTGAGCGAGCTCACCACCAACGTGCTGGTGCACACCGAGCACCGGCCGACCGTGACCCTGCGAGGTGGCGACGGGCGGGTGCGGGTGGAGGTCCACGACGGCGATGCGCGGCCGCCGCAGCTCCTCCCCCTCGACCCGCGGGTGCCCGGCGGCAACGGCCTCCGCCTCGTCGACGCCTACACCGATGCGTGGGGCGTCGAGCTGCTTCCCGGCGACGGCAAGGTCGTCTGGTTCACCTGCACCGTTCGCCAGGGCTAGGCGCCGTGGCTCACGACGTCCCGCCCTCCTCGCCGGCGCCGTCCTCGCCCTGCTCCTCGGGAGCACCGCTCGGGTCCGATGCGCGGCCGGCCTCGATGAACGAGAACTTCCCGTCGGATTCGACGATCACCCAGGCCAGGTCGCCGAGCGAGGCGTAGCCCCGCTTGCGGGCCGCCTCGTGGATCTCGTCATCGGTCATCCGCAGGGCGCGAACCGTCGCATCGATCACCGCGCCGTCTCGGACCACCACCGAGGGGCGACCCTCGAGCAGGCTGCGAGAGCGGGGGATCCGCTGGGCCAGCAACGAGCTGCCCACCGCCAGGAGCGCCATCGTCCCTGCGGCCAAGAGCGCGCCGGTGACCGACATGTCCTCCTGGGTGACGCCCTGCTGCACGATGTCGCCGAGCACCACCAGGAGCACGAGCTCGAACGCGGTCACCTCGGCCAGCTCCCGCTTGCCCATGGCGCGCAGCAGACCCCAGAGGAGGACGTACACGACGGCCGCGCGGATCACGATCTCCACGGCCGCACCTCC
>JAHBSN010000407.1 GCA_019639095.1 Actinomycetota bacterium | reverse complement strand
GCTGCGCCGCCCGCCGGGCCGCGAGGCCTACCCGGGCGACGTGTTCTACCTGCACAGCCGCCTCCTCGAGCGGGCCGCCAAGCTGTCCGACGAGAACGGCGCCGGCTCCATGACCGCCCTGCCGATCATCGAGACCAAGGCCGGCGACATCTCGGCCTACATCCCCACCAACGTGATCTCGATCACCGACGGCCAGGTCTTCCTCGACGAGGACCTGTTCAAGTCGGGCATCCGCCCGGCCATCAACGTCGGCCAGTCGGTGTCCCGGGTGGGCGGTGCCGCCCAGATCAAGGCCATGAAGACCGCCGTGGGCACGCTCAAGGGCGACCTCGCCCAGTTCCGCGAGCTGGAGGCGTTCGCCTCGCTCGGCTCCGAGCTCGACGCCGTGTCGCAGGCCACGCTCGACCGTGGCCGTCGCCTCACCGAGCTGCTCAAGCAGGGCCTCAACTCGCCGCTGGCGGTCGAGGACCAGGTGGTGGTGCTCTACGCCGGCACCCGCGGCTACCTCGACGCCGTCGACGTGGCCGACGTCCGCCGCTACGAGCGGGACCTGCTCGACTGGCTCGGCGCCCGCCACAGCGGCCTGCTCTCGGAGATCCGCGAGTCCGGCAAGCTCGACGAGGACGCCCTGAAGGTGGCTCTCGACGACTTCGCCAACGAGTTCGGCACCGCCGACACCGGCGCCGAGGCCTGAGGGAACCCCCATGGCAAGCGGCCAGGAGCGCGTCCTCAAGCGGCGGATCAAGTCCGTCCAGTCGACGAAGAAGATCACCAAGGCGATGGAGCTGATCTCGGCCAGCCGCATCGCCAAGGCGCAGGAGCGCGTGGCCGCCGCCCGTCCCTACAGCGAGCGGATCACCGACGTGATCCGCAACCTGGCCGCGGCCGGTGCCGGCGGCGACTCGCCGCTGCTCAACCCGCGCGAGGAGGTGACCACGGTGGCCTATGTCGTGGTGGCCGCCGACCGCGGCCTCGCCGGCGGCTACAACTCCGCCGTCATCCGCGGCGCCGAGCGGGCCATGGCCGCCGACCGCGAGGCCGGCCGCCAGACCGCCCTCATCACCGTGGGCAAGAAGGCCACCGGCTACTTCCGCTTCCGGGGCTACGAGATCGCCGCCAGCTTCACCGGCTTCAGCGACGCCCCCGGCTACGAGGACGCCCGCGGCGTGGCCCGCCACGTGGCCGAGCGCTTCGAGTCCGGCGAGTACTCCGAGGTCCGCCTCGCCTACACCCGCTTCCTGTCGCTCGGCAGCCAGGTGGCCGAGGTCGACCTGTACATGCCGCTCGACACCTCGGCCATCACCGACGCCGTCGACTCGGGCCCCTCGGCCGACTACGAGTTCGAGCCGAGCCCCACCGAGATCCTCGAGCGCCTCCTCCCGCGCTACGCCGAGGCCCGGCTCTACGCCGCCCTCCTCGACGCCGCCGCCTCCGAGCACGCCGCCCGCCAGCGGGCCATGAAGTCGGCCACCGACAACGCCGAGGAGATGATCATCAAGCTGAGCCGGGTGATGAACCGGGCCCGGCAGGATGCCATCACCACCGAGATCATGGAGATCGTGGGCGGCGCCGAGGCGCTCCGCCAGAGCCAGACCGACTCCACCGACCTGCTCATCGACCAGGTCAACGTCGAGGACGTGTTCAACCCCGAGCACCGTCCGCCCCACCGCACCGAGCACTTCAACGCAGGAGAACTTGCATGACCATCACCAACGAGCCCACCACGGAGCTCAAGGACGGTCGGGTCGTCACCATCGCCGGCCCGGTGGTCGACATCGAGTTCCCGCCGAACTCGCTCCCCGAGATCAACCAGTGCGTGACCATGACGGTCGACCTGGACGGCAAGACCAGCGAGATCCGCGCCGAGGTGGCCCAGCAGATCGGCGACAGCCGCGTGCGGGCCATCTGCCTGCGTCCCACCGACGGCCTGCGCCGCGGCACCAAGGTGGTCAACACCGGTGCCGGCATCACCGTGCCGGTGGGCGACAAGGTGCTCGGCCACGTGTTCAACGTGATCGGCGAGCCGCTCGACATCAGCTCCGAGGAGCTCGGCGAGGTGGCCGATCGGTGGGAGATCCACCGCGAGGCGCCCACCTTCGACCAGCAGGAGCCCTCGGCCAACATGTTCGAGACGGGCATCAAGGTCATCGACCTGCTGACGCCCTACAAGCAGGGCGGCAAGATCGGCCTGTTCGGCGGCGCCGGCGTGGGCAAGACCGTGCTCATCACCGAGATGATCAACCGGGTCGCCTCGCAGTTCGGCGGCGTGTCGGTGTTCGCCGGGGTGGGCGAGCGGACCCGCGAGGGCACCGACCTGCTGATCGAGATGGGTGAGACCGCCCTGGGCGAGTCCGGTTCGGTGCTCGACAAGGCCGCCCTGGTGTTCGGCCAGATGGACGAGCCGCCGGGCGTGCGCCTCCGGGTCGCCCTCTCGGCGCTGACCATGGCCGAGTACTTCCGCGACGTGCAGGGCCAGGACGTGCTGCTGTTCATCGACAACATCTTCCGGTTCACCCAGGCCGGCTCCGAGGTGTCCACGCTGCTGG
>JAHBSN010000406.1 GCA_019639095.1 Actinomycetota bacterium | reverse complement strand
CCTCGAGGTGACGCCGCCATCGCGCATCGTGTGGACCAACGAGGAGGGCGACGAGGGCTCGGTCACCACCGTCACCCTCACCGAGGAGGACGGCAGGACCCTGCTCGTGGTGAGCGAGCTCTACCCCTCCGCCGAAGCGCTCGAGGCCGAGGGAGGCGCCGCCGATGCCCTGCACGAGACCTTCGGCCAGCTCGACGAGCTCCTCGCCGAGCTGACCGCGACGGCGTAGCCCCACTGCGCCCTTGCCTGGACCCGCCGCCCGAACTGCCGACAGGGATGAGGTGCGGCGGGTCCTGGTCTTCCTCTCGGCGATGCTCGCCGCTGCATCCCCTGGGAGCGGCTGGCCAAGCGCTCCGTGGCGACCTGGCTGTGCCTCTCGTCGCTGCTCGTCGTCGGTCACCTGGTGGTGCTGGGCGCGGAGAGCCTCATCGTGCAGCTCCCGATCTACGTCCTCCTGTCTCTGAACATCGCGACGACCCCGCCGAAGCCTGCGCCGGCACAGCCGGCTGAGAGGACCTGGGCACCTGTCGAGCCACCGTCGCCGCAGCGCGACCGACCACGGCGTCCGCCGCGTCGCTCGCAGGATTGAGCGGCCACGCCCATCACCGTGTGTCTACGTACGACAACACCCCGCCAGATGTCGCTGTTCGTTGACACGCATCGGTATGTCGTCGTACGCTGACAGACCATGGAGATCCGGTCGGCGAAGCACCTGGGGGCCCTTGCCCGGGCACGACGGCTCGACCTCGACCTGTCGCAAGCTCGGGTAGCGGAACAAGCAGGCGTCAGCCGGCAATGGGTCGTCGCGTTCGAGGCCGGGAAGCCGACGGCCGAGGTGGGAAACGTCCTCCGGGTCATCCGGGCACTCGATCTCGCGCTCGACGTCTCCCCCGCCCGGCCCGACCTCACGTCCGTCGACATCGACCGGCTGATCGATGGCTGAGTGGCTCGACGTCGTCATCGGCGACCACCTCGTGGGGGTCCTCGAGCTCGGACCAGGTGCCGAGCTGCGCTTCACCTACGACGGTGCCTGGCTGGACCGGCCGGAGGCGACCCCGCTGTCGCTGTCGATGCCGCTCCGTCCTGGCTCGTTCGACCACGCCACGGTCCACCCCTACCTCTGGGGTCTGCTGCCCGACAACGAGGCGGTCATCGAGCGCTGGGCCCGCACGTACCAGTGCTCGGCGTCGAACGTCTTCGCGCTCTTGGCGAACGTGGGGGCGGACGTCGCTGGCGCTGCGCAGTACCTCCGACCCGGATCAGTGGTCGAGGAAGCCGCCCCGGCCACCTACGAAAGCTTGGGCGACGACGACGTGGCCGGGCTGCTCCGCGAGGTCCGCCAGGACGCCACCGCCTGGCATCCGGGGCGCGACCAAGGGCGGTGGAGCCTTGCCGGCGCCCAGGCGAAGATCGCCCTCGCCCACGACGCCGAACGAGGCTGGTCGATCCCCCACGGCCGTGCGCCCACGACCCACATCCTCAAGCCGGCGATCCGGCACCTGGACGACCACGACCTCAACGAGCTGCTCTGCATCCGGGCAGCGTCCGAGCTCGGCCTGGTGACCGAGTCGGCGAGCCTCGGCCACTTCGGCGACGAGCGAGCACTCGTGCTCACGCGCTACGACCGAACGATCGTGGACGGCCAGATCGTGCGGCTCCACCAGGAGGACTTCTGCCAGGCCCTCGGAGTCCACCCGAGCCGAAAGTACGAGAACGAGGGTGGGCCGACGGTCTCCCAGATGGTCTCGGTACTGCGGGACCACTCCACCTCGGAGCTGACCGACGTGCGGCGACTGGTCGAGGCGGTTGCCTTCAACTGGCTGATCCTCGGGTCCGACGCCCATGCCAAGAACTACTCCCTCCTCCTGTCGTCGCGCCGCGTGCGTCTCGCCCCGCTGTACGACCTCGGGTCGATGGCGCCCTACGCCGACTTCGCCCCGAAGGTGAAGCTCAGCCACAAGGTCGGCGGCACGTACCGGGCGGGAGCGATCGGCGAGGCGCACTGGCGTCGCTTTGCGTCTGCCGTCGGAGTCGACGCCGACGAGCTGCTGACGTGGATCGCCGACGTGGCCGGCCGCCTACCCGGCGCGCTCGAGACGGTGGTCGACGCACTCGACCTCGTCGGCGATGAGCGCAGCGCGGCGGTGCATCAAGTCGCCGCCATCACGAGGTGGGTCACCTCGGCGGCGCTGAGCGTCGGCGGTCCCGCCCGCACCAGGTCCAAGGTGTCGACCCCACCACGATCGGTCGAGCGCCACCCGGCGGGCACCCCGAGAGGCGGCCGCTTCGCCGCTCGGTCACCCGGGGCGGCCACGACCGACGACGACCTCGCGTGACGTCGGACGCCGAGCGCCCGGAGGTCGGGCGCTCGGCGTCGATCGAACCAGCAGAAGGCGGTCAGCTGGCGGTGGGGGCGGTGAGGTCGTAGAGGGTGACGCCGTCCACGGTGGTGGCGGTGAAGTTCGACGTGACCCAGCTGCTGATCTCGGAGGTGGTCGACGAGCTCATGCCGCCCGGGCCGCCGCCCCGGCCGCCCATGCCCCCGCCACCGGCGATG
>JAHBSN010000405.1 GCA_019639095.1 Actinomycetota bacterium | reverse complement strand
CAGCTCCTCGTCGGGCTGCCACTGCCAGGTGCAGTCGCGCGCCTTGTCCACCGGGGCGGCCAGGAACGCGTACCAGCCCTCGTCGTCGTCGTCGCCCAGGTGCTGGAGGATGATGTCGCGGTCACGTCGACCCGACACATCGCCGTAGAAGATCGGCCCGTCCCGCTCGATGTTGGCGGCCAGCCGGTCGGTGCGGCCGCCCTGGAAGGTCTGGTCGCCGAGGGGCAGGTCGGGGCTGTTCTTCCCCTTGAGGGCGAGGGTGGTGAGCCCGAGCGCGATGGCCAGCACGACGATCCCCACCAGCGCCACCAGCGCGGCCCGTCCGACGTGGTTGTTCGACGGGGCGACCGGGCTCACCGGCCACCGCCGACGGCCGAGCGTGGATGAGGGGTGACCAGGGGCACCTGCCTAGTATCCCTGCCGTCGTGTGCCGCCAACGAGTCGGCGGCCACGGGCTACGGCCGAACCGCCAGCACCGACGTCCCAGGAGTCCGAGTGGACCTTCTCGAGTACCAAGGCAAGCAGTTCTTCGCGAGCTTCGACATCCCGGTCTCCCCGGGCGAGGCCGTCACCACGGTGGACGAGGCGGTGGCCGCGGCCGACCGCATCGGCTACCCGGTGGTGGTGAAGGCCCAGATCCACGCCGGTGGCCGCGGCAAGGCGGGCGGCGTGAAGCTCGCCGCCGACGCCGCCGAGGCCCGCGAGCACGCCACGAACATCCTCGGGCTCGACATCAAGGGCCACATCGTCAAGGTCATCTGGATCGAGAAGGCGTCCGACATCGCCGAGGAGTACTACGCCAGCTTCACGCTCGACCGAGCGGCCAAGAAGCACCTCGGGATGCTGTCGGCCCAGGGCGGCGTGGAGATCGAGGCCGTGGCCGAGACCGACCCCGACGCCATCGCCAAGATCTGGATCGACCCCGTCGACGGGCTGTCGGAGACCGACGCCCGTGCGTGGGTGAGCGCCGCTCGCCTCAACCCGGCGGCCACCGACGGCGCCGTCGACATCCTCCTCAAGCTCTACCGGGCCTACGTGGAGGGCGATGCCGACCTCTGCGAGATCAACCCGCTCATCCTCAAGCCCACCGGCGAGGTCCACGCCCTCGACGCCAAGGTCACCCTCGACGGCAACGCCGAGTTCCGCCACGAGGGCTGGGACGTGTACGACGCCACCCAGGTCCGGGACGAGCGCGAGCAGGCCGCCCACGACAAGGGCCTCCAGTACGTCGGGCTCGACGGCTCCGTGGGCGTGATCGCCAACGGCGCCGGCCTGGCCATGTCCACCGTCGACATCGTCAACCAGGTGGGCGGCAAGCCGGCCAACTTCCTCGACATCGGCGGCGGCGCCAACGCCGAGGTGATGGCCGGCGCGCTCGAGGTCATCAACAACGACCCCAACGTGAAGTCGATCTTCATCAACATCTTCGGCGGCATCACCAAGGGCGACGAGGTCGCCAACGGCATCGTCACCGCCCTCGGGCGCGTCCAGATCGACGCTCCCATCGTCATCCGCATCGACGGCACCAACGCCGAGCAGGGTCGGGCGATCCTGGCCGAGCACCAGTCGGAGAAGCTCCAGTCCAAGCCCACGATGATCGAGGCGGCCCGCACCGCCGTCGAGCTGGCCGAGTAGGAAGAGGCACCGAACCATGGCGATCTTCGTCGACGAGAACACCAAGGTCCTCTATCAGGGCCTCACCGGTTCGCAGGGCCGCTTCTACGGCCTGCGCAACCGCGACTACGGCACCCAGGTGGTGGCCGGCGTCAATCCCAAGAAGGCCGGCACCGACGTGGACGGCATCCCCGTCTACGCCTCGGTGGCCGAGGCCAAGGAGGCCACCGGCGCCACCGTCTCGTGCGTGTTCATCCCCGCCCCCGGCGTGAAGAGCGCCGTGCTCGAGGCCGCCGAGGCCGGCATGGAGCTGGTGGTGGTGATCACCGAGGGCGTTCCCGCCCAGGACGAGGCGTACTTCTTCAACAAGGTGAAGCGCGACTTCCCCGGCACCCGCATCCTCGGCCCCAACTGCCCCGGCATCATCAGCCCCGGCAAGGCCAACATCGGCATCACCGCCGGCGAGATCGCCAAGCCCGGCGGCCCGGTCGGCATCGTGAGCCGCTCCGGCACGCTCACCTACCAGGCCCTCTACGAGCTCAAGCTCCAGGACATCGGCGTCACCACCTGCGTCGGCATCGGCGGCGACCCCGTGCCCGGCACGTCGTTCATCGACTGCCTCGAGGCCTTCGAGGCCGACCCCGAGACCAAGGCCGTGATGCTGATCGGCGAGATCGGTGGCTCGGCCGAGGAGGAGGCGGCGGAGTTCATCCGCACCAAGATGACCAAGCCGGTCAGCGCCTACATCGCCGGCGTCACCGCGCCCCCCGGCAAGAAGATGGGCCACGCCGGCGCCATCGTGTCGGGCGGCAAGGGCACCGCAGCCGCGAAGATGGAGGCCCTCACCGCCGCCGGCGTCAAGGTGGGCAACAACCCCACCGAGGCCGGCGAGCTGATGGTGGAGATCGTGAAGGGGCTCGCCTAGAAGGGCGTGGGCGGCGTGGAGCCG
>JAHBSN010000404.1 GCA_019639095.1 Actinomycetota bacterium | reverse complement strand
CACGACACGATCGAGCAGTTGCTGTTGAGCACGACCACGTGCCACGAGGTGCCGATGTCGTAGCTGTAGTACCCCTGCGCCGGGTCCCCCGCCGCCGCGCCGAAGTACGTGTAGTACCCCGAGGCGCCCGAGGTGCCGTACTCGTGGTTGCCCACCACCGGCCGGGTGATCGACTTCAACCGGCCGCAGCTCGCCTCGTACGAGGTCTGGAAGGCTGACAGCGCGCCCACCTCGTACTGCAGGTCGCCCAGGGCGAGGAGCTCGGTGACGTCGGCGTCGGCCACCAGGTCGTCCGACACCTGCTGCTGGTGGCAGGTGGTGGCGGTGACCGCGCCGCCGGGGGCGCACACCAGGTCGCCCACCGTGGCGATCGTGGTGCCCACCACCGGCTCGCGCGGTTCGCCGGTGGTGAGGATCAGCTGCGGGGCGTTCGCGCCGGACTCCCGGCTGTCGTAGGTGGCCCCGTCGGTGTTGGCCGACCGGATCCCGAGCGTCACCACCGTGCCGGCCGTGACCGCCGGCGTGACCGAGACCTCCACCCACGTGTTGGCGGTGACCGCACCGATCTCGGCCACCGTCGGCCCCCACGTGGTGGGTCGGTCGGCGAAGGTGAGGGTGGACTCCGACCACGGCGCCGCCGTCACCGCCGCCACCTGCCCGCCATCGGGGCTGCCGGCGTTCGACGTGTCGGCCACGTGGAGGCGCAGCTTCGCCTCCACCACCGTCTTGGTCACGTCGGTGAGGTCGAACTGGAGGAACGTCTCGCGCTGGGGCGATGCGTCCACGAACAGCTCCGCCTCGGTGCCGTGGGCGGTGGTGGGCGTGTCGGCGTCGACGTAGGCGTCGGCCGGCGTGGGGCGGGTCTCGGTCTTGTCGCAGCCGGCGGCCACCAGGACCACCAGGGCCGACGCCACCACGAGGATCGAACGAGCGGGGCGGGACACGTTGCACCTCCGGGGCGGGTCGAGGCGGTCGCCCCGGCCGCCGGGCGGCACCCTAGGGCAGCCGCCCCCGGTGCGCCCCGAATCCCGCCCACCGGATCGGCGGGCGGGCTTCGGTTCTGGCGGGCCTGCCAGGTGGAGCGGAGAGGGTGGGATTTGAACCCACGGACGGTTTGACCCGTCACCTCCTTAGCAGGGAGGCCCGATCGGCCTGACTCCGGCACCTCTCCGTGTTGCGCCCGTGAGGCTACACAACCGGCACCGTGCGCCCCCACGCCTACGATGCCCGGCGGAGCGGTGGCAGAGCGGACGATTGCACCGGTCTTGAAAACCGGCGACCCGCAAGGGTTCGAGGGTTCGAATCCCTCCCGCTCCGCTCAATCGCCTAGCGAATGCGCCAGGTTCGAACCCGCGCTCTGGAACTCCGGCGAGTCTCGGACCCCATCGGCGATGATGGGGGGATGGAGCTGCGACCTGGGATCGAGGTGAACGACGACGTCCTCGATTCGTTTGCGCGTCGACACTCGATCCGGCGGCTGGCCGTGTTCGGTTCGGTGCTTCGATCCGACTTCGGCCCAGCAAGCGACATCGACCTCCTCGTGGAGTTTGACCCCGATCACGTTCCTGGGCTTCTCGCCGTCGCCGCCATGGAGCTAGAGCTCGAACAGATCTTCGGCCGCGCTGTCGATCTCCGCACCTACGGGGACCTCAGCCGCTACTTCCGCGACGGGATCCGAGCGAGTGCGCGGGACCTCTATGCCGCCTGACGACGACGTACGCCTGCGTCACCTGGTCGATGCCGCAGAGCGGGCCATCCAGTTCACCGCGGACCGGACCCGATCGGACCTCGACACCGACGAGATGCTCGCGCTCGCGTTGACGAAACTGGTCGAGATCGTTGGCGAAGCCGCCAAGCAGGTCAGCGCGGAGACCAAGAACCTGCACTCCGACGTTCCGTGGTCGGCTGCGGCTCGGATGCGCGACCGGCTTGTGCACCACTACTTCGACATCGACCTCGATGTCCTGTGGTCGACCGTGCAGGACGATCTGCCCGCACTCCTCGCGTTGATCCCTCCGCCCGAGTCCGCCGACTGAACGCCAGCCAGTGGTGGACGACTTCGTCATCGCTCGGAACCCGGAGGAGGACTCGAGCCTGCCATTCCTGATACGGCTGCCGCTCGGGCCGACCGGGATCGTGCTGAAGGTCCGCGACACCTGGCCCCGCACGGCGAAGGTCTACTGCCACCCCGCCGTCGAATGGCCAGCATCGCCGGAGATCATCGAACGGGTGCCGGTCAGGTCCTGCACGAGGCGCGGCGCCGCCATCGACCTCGTTCTCGACCGAGGCCGCGAGAACCGCTCGCAGATCGTGTTCACCAAGGCGCGCGGTCGAGACATGATCTTCTGGCAGTCGGCCCGAACCGCCCGACAGGCGCGCGTCCTTCGGCCCGATCGAGGATGGCCAGGACCTTCCGGGCGGCGAGGTCCGGGCCGGAGAGCACCGGCAGACCATCGACGACCTCGAGCGGGAACAGCGGCGGCGAATCGACCGCCAGATCGATCTCCACGGCATCGCCATCCCTCGTGACGACGAACCGAGCAAAGGTAATCAACTCCCGATCGATCTTGACCGCCCAGCC
>JAHBSN010000403.1 GCA_019639095.1 Actinomycetota bacterium | reverse complement strand
GCGTCGGCGCGCGCGAGGTCGTCGGCCACGGCGCGCACCCAGGCGAGGTAGGGCGACGGGGCTCGCTCCATAGCGTCGGAGCCGAAGGTGCGGGTCTGGGCCCAGCTGCAGCGCAGCACGTCGGCGGCCCGGGTGACCGCCACGTAGAAGAGGCGCTGCTCCTCGCGCCGGGCCTCCGCGGTGCGGGCGTGGCTGATGGGCACCAGCCCGGCCTCCACGCCGGCGAGGTGGACCACCTCCCACTCGAGGCCCTTGGCCGCGTGGAACGTGGCGACGGTGACGGCGTCGGCGGCGTCGGGGCCGTCCTCGAGGAGCACGGTGCGCAGCCACCCGTGGAGGGCGTCGGTGCGGGTGCCGGGGTCCACCACGAGCAGCTCCCGACCCAGCCGCACGATCTGCTCGAAGGCGCCGATCCGACGACCGGCCGCCGTGTCGGGGAGCTCTCGGGCCGACGCCGGCTCTCGTTCGCCGGCCGTCTGGCCGTCGGGCTCGTCGACGAGGCCGGTGGTCGACCCGAGCAGCTCGGCGCGCTGGCGGGCCACGCTGGCGTCGAGGTCGGCGAGCGTGGTGGCGAGCGGCTCCTGCAGGCGGTCGAAGCGGCGCAGCAGGTCCTGCACGTCGGGCTCGTCGAGGAAGCGATGCGCGCCGCGCACGCGGTACGGGATGGCCGCCCGGCGCAGGGCGGCCTCGATCACGGCGGTCTGCGCGTTGGTGCGGACCAGGACGGCCTGCGACGACCAGGGGCGGCCGGGGCGGTGGTGCTCGCGCAGGGCGCGAGCGATCCCGTTCGCCTCGTCGACGTCCGAGCGGTAGCCCACCACGAGCGGCGCTGCGCCGTCGCCGCGGTGGGCGCGCAGCGGCGAGCCCGCGCGGGCGTCGCCGGCCAGCACGGCGGCGGCCACGCCGAGCACCTGGGGCGTCGACCGGTACGAGTCCCGCAGCTCCACCACCTCGGCTCCCGGGTGGTGGCGGGGGAACTGCTCGAGGAACGAGGCGTCGGCGCCGTTCCAGCTGTAGATCGCCTGGTTCGGGTCGCCCACCACGCAGAGGTCGGTGCGGTCGCCGAGCCAGGCGCGCAGCAGCCGCTCCTGGAGGGGGTTGACGTCCTGGTACTCGTCGACGAACAGGTGGCGGAACCGCCAGCGCTGGGCGGCGGCGAACGAGGGATCGCGTTCGATCGCCAGCGCGCAGCGACCGAGCAGGTCGTCGAAGTCGATGAGCCCGCGGCGGGCCTTGTCCTGCTCGTAGCGGCGGTACCAGTCGGCGATGCGCTCGGCGTCCACGGGCGTGGGACGGCCGGCCCGGGCCACGGCCTCCACGTACGCATCGGGCCCCACCAGGCGGGCCTTGGCCCACTCGATCTCGGTCGCGAGGTCGGCCGGACGGACGCGCCGGGTGTTGCCGAGGATGCGCCCGAGCAGGGTCCCCTTCCGGTCGAGGAGGGTCGGTGGCGTGGTGCCGGCCGCCGCCCAGGTGGTCCGGAGCTGGGCGTAGGCGAGGGCGTGGAACGTGCCGGCCGCGGGGAGGTCGCGCAGGCCGAAGGTGCGCAGCCTGCCGTCGAGCTCGGCGGCGGCCTTGCGCGTGAAGGTGACCGCCAGCACGTGGCGGGCGTCGGCGTCGCCCCGCAGGCAGCGGTGGGCGATGCGACGCGTGAGGACGCGGGTCTTGCCCGACCCGGCGCCGGCCAGGATCGCGAGCGGCTGTGCCTCGGTGGTGACGGCGCGACGCTGGGCGGGGTCCAGGCCGTCGAGCAAGCGGTCCGCGTCCACGGGCGGAGGCTACCGACCGGCCCGCCCGCTCCCAGCCCGATCCGCAGGGCCGTCGTACACTGCGCGCGTGGCCTTCAACCGTGACCTGCTCAACGCCAACGAGGAGCTCGTGCTCGACCTCCGCCCGCACTGGTGGTTCATGGCCAAGTCCACCGCCGCGGTGGTGGGATCGGTCGTCCTGGCCATCGTGGCCATCGCCTCCGGGCCCGACGGCTCGGTGGGCGACGTGCTGCGGATCGTCCTGGCCGTGCTCGTGCTCGGTTCGCTCCTGTGGTGCGGCTGGACCTACCTCAACTGGACCAACACCAACTACGTCCTCACCACCGACCGCTTCATCACCCGCACCGGCGTCGTGTCCAAGGAGGGGGTGGAGATCCCCCTCGAGCGGGTGAACACCGTGTTCTTCCGCCAGTCCGTCTTCGAGCGGATCGTGGGCTCGGGAGACCTCGCCATCGAGTCCGCCGGCGAGCGCGGCTCCGACAGCTTCAGCAACATCCGCAAGCCGTCGATCGTCCAGAAGGAGATCTACGTGCAGATGGAGGCCAACGAGAACCGCAAGTTCGACCGCATGCGCGCCCCGGCCGCCGCTCCCGCCGAACAGAGCATCCCCGACCAGATCGCCGCCCTGTCGGAGCTGCACCAGCGCGGCGTGCTGAGCGACGCCGAGTTCGCCCAGAAGAAGGCCGAGCTGCTCGACCGCATGTGATGGCCGACGTCGCCCGTCGGGTCGTCAGCCTCGTCCCCTCGGTCACCGAGGCGCTGCTCGCCTGGGGCGTCGAACCCGTGGCCTGCACCCGCTTCTGCGAGCAGCCGT
>JAHBSN010000402.1 GCA_019639095.1 Actinomycetota bacterium | reverse complement strand
CACGCCGAGCCTGATCGCCGGCCTCCCCCGCCCCGCCGGGCTCGACCGGCCACCGGCGGAGGACCCACCGTGAGCACGAACCTGGTGATCTCGGGCGGCCCCCTCCACGACTTCGCTGCCACCACCGCGGCGATCGTGGACGCCCTGGCCGAGGAGGACGTGCGCTCCACCGTGTTCGAGGACCCCCGGGCCGCGATCGCCGAGCTCGCGGCCGGCGCGGACGCGTGGGACCTGGTCACCGTGAACGCCTTGCGCTGGACGCCCACCGCCGAGCGCCACCGCCACCTGCGCGAGCGGTGGTCGTTCGCCCTCGGGGACGACGAGGCCGACGTGCTGCGACGCCACGTCCTCGACGGTGGCGGCCTGCTGGCGTGCCACGCCGCCGCCCTCTGCTTCGACGGCCACCGCACCTGGGCCGACCTGCTCGGCGCCACGTGGGACTGGGATCGGTCTTCGCACCCGCCGCTCGGGCCGGTCACCGTCTCGCCCACCCCGGAGGCGGGCGAGCACGCGATCACCGCCGGCCTCGGCGCGTTCGCCACCGTCGACGAGGTCTACGGCTTCCTGCGCGAGGAGCCGGGCCTCGTCCCACTGCTCACCAGCCCACACGGCGGCGTCGACCACCCGGTGCTGTGGACGCGGTCGGTGGGCCGAGGCCGGGTGGTGGTCGACCTGCTCGGACACGACGTCGCCGCCGTGGCCCGGACCCCGCACCTCGAGGTGCTCCGACGCTCGGCGCGCTGGCTGCTCAGGAGGGACTCGTGAGCGATCCCGTGGAGATCACCGTCGCCTCCTATGCGTCGGCTCGCGAGGCGTTCCGCCAGAAGGAGCTGCGCCAGGCCCTCTACGACGAGGGCGACGTGGTGATGGCCGACGTGCTGGTGAACCTCCACGGCGCCGACCACCGGGCCCGCCGCCGCCTGGAGAACCGCCTGTTCCGCAAGGACACCCACCGGCGCTACGAGCGCGAGCTGTTCCCGCCGATCGTGGCCGCCACCCTCGCGCCCCACGTGGCCGAGGGCCGCGCCGAGCTGGTGGGGCTGAGCCACGAGCTCATGATGAACCTCGCCGCCTCCACCGCCGGCGTGGACCGGCCGCTCGGCACGCGCCACGAGACCATGCGGCTCTACGCCTACCTGATGGTGTTCATCCAGGGGGCGACGCTGGCGCACCACACCGGCGACCACGACGCCAAGCGGGCCGAGGTCCGCGCCGCCCTCGAGGCCTGGGACCACGAGTTCCTGGCCCCGTCGATCGCGCGCCGCCGCGCGCTCATCGACCAGGTCGAGGCCGGCACGCTCGACGAAGCGGAGCTGCCGCGCGACGTCCTCACCACGCTGCTCCTGCACGACGGCGAGCTCCACCTGCCGCCCGAGGTGGTCCGCCGCGAGATCGCCTTCTTCCTCCTCGCCGGCGCCCACACCAGCGCCACCGCGTTCGTGCGCACCCTGCACCACGTGTTCGCCATGGCCGACCACCGGCCCGAGGACCTCGAGCGGGCCCGCACCGACCTGACCTTCCTCCAGCGCTGCGTGCACGAGACGGTGCGCCTCCAGCCGTCGAGCCCGGTGGCGATGCGGTGGGCCCTCGCCGACGTCGAGCTCCCCGACGGCACGACCATCCCCGAGGGCGCCCGCCTCACCATCGACCTCATGGCCGCCAACCGCGACCCCGCCGCGTTCGGTCCCGACGCCGACGCCTTCGACCCCCACCGGGTGCTGCCGGGCGGCGTGGCGCCGTGGGGCCTCAGCTTCGGCCTCGGCATGCACGCCTGCATCGGCCAGGACCTGGCGGCTGGCGTCGACCCCCTCGGCCACGAGGTCGACGAGGACCACCTCTTCGGCCTGGTGCCGGTGGCGGTGCGGGCCGTGCTCGACGCCGGCGGTCGCCCCGACCCGGCGGAGCCGCCCGCGCTCGACCCCGAGAGCAGCCGCGGCTACTGGGGTCGCTACCCCGTGGTCTTCCCGCCGTGATCGATCTGCACGCCCACGTGGTGCTCGAGGAGTCGCTCGGCGCCGCCGGGCCCCTCGGCCCCGAGCTGGTGGACGGCGATCCCGACGCCGGCCGGCCCCCGTGCTTCCGCGTGGGCGACTACGAACTCGTGGGCGTGCGGTACCGCGGCAGCGCGTTCATGGACCTCGACGTGCGCCTGGACCGGATGGATGAGCTGGGCATCGACCGCCAGGTGCTCTCCCCCAACCCCCTCACGTTCCTCGTCGGCGTCGGGCCCGACCTGGCCGTCGCGTTCGCCCGCACGCACAACGACGCCATGTCGGCACTGGTGGCGCGCTCGCCCGAGCGGCTCGGCGGGCTGGCGCAACTGCCGGTGCAGGACGTCGCGGCCTCGGTGGCCGAGCTGCGGCGGGCCGTGACCGACCTGGGCCTGCTCGGCGCCTACGTCAGCACCGATCCGGGTCGACCGCTCGACGATCCGGCGCTCGACCCGCTCTACGCCGCCTGCGTCGAGCTCGACGTCCCGCTGCTCCTGCACCCCGCGCCGGGAGGCATCCACGGTCCCCGCCGAGACGAGCGCCTCGCCCGCTTCGACGGCGACCTCTGGCTCGGCTTCGCCCACGACGAGGCCGTGG
>JAHBSN010000401.1 GCA_019639095.1 Actinomycetota bacterium | reverse complement strand
ACCGGGTCCGCCGAGGTCGACCCGCCCGCGCTCGTCGACCGCGGTGGGCGGACGATCCAGCATCCAGTGGATCCGGTGGTCGTGCCAGGCGTAGCGGCCCCCCGACGCCACCTGCCGCCAGCGGGGCGCGGCCCCAGGCCGCCAGGCCGAGCCCGGGTCGCTGCCGTACCGGGCGTCGTTCACCTGGGCCGCCAGAGATGCGTCGTTGCGCTCCACCACGCCGTCGGCCCGGAACCGCAGGTAGGTGCCGACGGCCTGGTCTCGGTCCTGCTCGTAGTCGGGGACGGTGGCGGTGTGGCCCGGTGCCACCTCGAGGAGGAGGAAGCCATCACCGCCCACGACGCGCAGGGTCACGCCCGCCGGCAGGCCGGGCTCCACGGCGAGGACCCGGGACCGGTAGTCGGTGGGGCGGGCCGGGTCGGCGGCCGCGGGATCGGCCCCGGCGAGGACGAGCACGCCCACCACCGCCGCGGCCAGGACCAGGAGCAGGCGGCGCGACGGCACGTCCCCAGGGTCGCACGTGGCCGCCCGGGTGGCCCGGCGCACCCACCGCAGGCCAAGCTGGAGGCGGTGGATGAGCTCACCCGAACCGCGATCGAGGCCCGCGACGGCGACCGCGCCGCGCTGGGCCGGTTCGTGCGGGCCAGCCAGGTGGAGGTGTGGCGCCTCGCCGCCCACCTCGTGGATCGCGAGGCGGCCGACGACGTCACCCAGGAGACCTACGAGCGCGCGCTCAAGGCGCTGCCGCGCTTCCGTGGCGAGTCCTCGGCGCGCACCTGGCTCCTCACGATCGCCCGCCACACCTGTGCGGACACGATCCGCCGTCGTCGCCGGATGCGCGTCCGGGAGGATCGGCTCCGAGCCCTGGCCGAAGACCGCTCGGAGCGGGTGGACCCCGGGTTCGAGCTCGATGAGCTCCTAGCCGGGCTCGACCCCGACCGGCGGACCTCCTTCGTGCTCACGCAGCTCCTCGGCTACTCCTACGCCGAGGCGGCCGAGGTGTGCGAGTGCCCCGTTGGCACCATCCGGTCTCGGGTGGCGCGAGCGCGGGCCGACCTCGCCGAGGCCTGGAGCGACGACCTCCCGGCGGCCACCCCCGAGGTGCTCGACCGCTGAGCGGGCCGGCCGCCGGCGGTCAGCCCCGCAGGACGGCGAGCAGCTCGTCGTGGATGCGGCCGTTGGTGGCCAGGCCGCTGCCGCCGCCGGGCGTGACGTTGCCGGCGAGGTCGGTGAAGCGGCCGCCGGCCTCCTCGATGATCACGGGCATCGGCGCCAGGTCGTAGAGCTCGGCCTTGGGGTCGAACATCGCCTCGACGCGGCCGGTGGCCACGAGGACGTAGCCGTAGCCGTCGCCCCAGGTGCGCAGGTTGCACCGCGCCGCCTTGGCCCGCAGCAGGCACTGGTCGTCCCAGGGGCTGAGGCCGGAGCTGGTGAGGTAGGCGTCGTTCAGCCCCTCGCGGTCGTTGACCGACACGGGGGCGCCGTTGTCGAAGCAGCCGAGGCCCCGGCCGGCGTAGACGGTCTCGCCCAGCGCCGGCACGTTGATGACGCCCACGGCGATGCCGTCGGCGTCCTCCAACGCGAGGAGGTTGGTGTAGAGCGGCACCCCGTGGGTGAAGGCCTTGGTGCCGTCGATCGGGTCGATGATCCAGCGGCGCCCCGACGTGCCGATCTTCTCGGCCTCCTCCTCGCCCAGGATCCCGTCGTCGGGGAAGCGGGCCTCGAGCTCCTCGCGGATCAGGCGCTCGGCCCCGCGATCGGCCACGGTGACCGGGGTGCCGTCGCCCTTGCGGTCGATCGCGAGGTCGTCGCGGCGGAAGTACTGCAGGGTCAGCTCGCCCGCCTGGCGGGCCAGGGTGACGGCGGTGTCGAGCAGTTCGGGGTCTACGGGCGCGGCCATGGCGCCATCTTCGCACGCGGCGCGACGGGCCCCGAAGGCCGCGCTGACCGGGGCCGACGCGCCGTCAGCCGACGCGCTTGGCGTACTCGGCGCCGCCGCGGATCGACGAGATCAGCGTCGCCATGCCCGTGGCGCGCGCCTTGTCGGCGGCGGACCACGAGCTCAGCCAGGTCTGCGCCGGCGACCGGCGCAGCATGGCGTGGTACACGGAGATGACCCGGGTGCGCGAGGCGCTGGCCGCCCGGTACTTGGCCGACTCGCACACGGCGCGGGTCAGGGCGCCGCGCGACAGGCCGTGGCCGAGCATCAGCGTCATCTCGCCCACCACCTTGGCGCTGGGCTCGGCGCCGAAGAGGTTGCGGTGGATGCGGCGGGCGAAGGCGGCGTCGTCCATGGAGCCGGCCACGCTCTTGAACTTGCTCGAGGCGACCATCTGCGCCGAGGCGGAGTCCAGGGAGGTGCCCTTGCGCACGGCGTTGACCCAGTAGTTGACCCCCGAGTACGAGGGGATGCCGCCGAAGTAGGCGGTGTAGAGCCGGATCACCGGGTTGACCACGGTGGTGACGGCCGGGTCGGCGAGCTGCTGCTCGATGAAGGCCTCGGGCGTGGTGCCCTTCTGGAGGGACCGGACCGCCGCCGAGGTCCACGACGACGACGGCGTGCGACCGAGGAAGTCCCGCGACTGCTGCACCACGAGCGCCGACGCCGAGTCGAAGGGGGCGTAGGGCGACGCCACCGCC
>JAHBSN010000400.1 GCA_019639095.1 Actinomycetota bacterium | reverse complement strand
GTCCCGGGACGAGCGTCGTGTTCGGCGGACCTGAGCTGCCGCCCTGGTTCGACGCCGTGCTGGAGGAGGAGGCGTGACCGCCCGACCCACCCGCATCGTCGACGCCCACGTCCACCTGTGGGACCCGGCCAACGTCGAGTGGTACCCGTACCTCGGCGGCGGGCAGGACCTCGGCATGGGCGACGTGACCGGCATGGCCCGCCGCTTCGACGTGCCCACCTATCGCGCCGAGGCGCCGGGCTGGAACGTCGAGAAGTGGGTGAACGTGGCCGCCGCCACCGGTCGCCACTCGGTGGCCGAGGCGCTCGAGATGGACCGCCGAGCCGACACCGAGGGCCACCCCGACGCCATCGTCGGCGGCCTCCCCCAGACCGACTCGGTGGCCGAGTCGATCGCGCTGCTCGACGAGCAACTCGCCGCCCGCCGCCTCCGTGGCGTCCGGCCGATGAGCCCCAAGGCACCACCGGTGCCCGACGACGACGTGCTGCGCGCCCTCGTCGAGCGCAACCTCGCCTTCGACCTCATGGCCCACCCCCACCAACTGCTGGAGGCGGCTCGGCGGCTCGTCGACCATCCCGACCTCGTGGTGGTGGTGGAGCACGCCGGCTGGCCACGGTCGACGTCCGACGAGGAGCGCGACCTTTGGTCCGCCGGCATCCGCGCCCTGGCCGACGCCGGCGAGCACGTGCACTGCAAGCTCTCGGGTCTGGCCATGCCGCTCGGAGCGATGACCGCCGACGGGTTCCGCCCCTGGCTCGAGCCCGCCATCGAGGCGTTCGGCCCGAGCCGGTGCCTGTTCGCCAGCAACTTCCCGGTCGACGGCCTCCACGGCTCGCTCGACCAGCTGTGGTCGGCCTACGCCGAGGTCACCGCCGGCCTGCCCGAGGACGAGCGGGACCTGCTCTTCGCCGGCACCGCCGAGCGCGTCTACCGCTGCTGACCCTCGGCCCCGGCTGACCCGGACTCGGCCTCGGCCGCCTCGGCGAAGGCCACGGCGCCGGCGAGGAAGTCGTCGATGGCCGACGTCTTGAACTCGGCGATGCCCTTGAGGTCGGGGACGTAGTGCTCGAAGCGGTCGCCCTCGATGGCGGCCACGATGGCGGCGGCCACGGTCTCGGGCGGTTCGAGGTCGCCGCTGAAGTGGGCCGGGTCGTTGCCGGGCCGGTCCCAGATGTCGGTGTCGATGGCGCCGGGGATCACGAGCCGCACGTCCACCCCGGTCGACCACAGGTCCATGGCCAGCGACTCGCTCCACCCGCACAGCGCGAACTTCGACGCGCAGTACGCCGCCTCGGCCGGGATGCCGGCCCGCCCGCCGAAGCTCGACACGTTGACGATCACGCCCCGGTCCCGCTCGAGCATCCCCGGCAGCAGGGCCATCGTGAGCCGCACCGGCGAGGCGAAGTTCACCGCCATGGTCGACTGCACCTCGGGCAGCGTGAGGTCCTGCACCCGCCGGCGCATGGGCGCGCCGGCGTTGCTGACGAGGATGTCGACCGGGCCGAGGTCGGCCTCCACCCGGGCGGGCAGGGCGTCGGTGGCGGCCACGTCGGCCAGGTCGATCTCGTAGGACCGGCACGCCGGCTGGTGCTGCTGGCACCGCTCGAGCACCTCGGCGAGCTTGTCGGCCCGGCGCCCGGTGATGGCCACCGTGGCGCCCCGCTCGGCGAGCATCGGGGCCAGCGCGGCGCCGATGCCCGACGAGGCGCCGGTGAGCAGCACCGTCGACCCGGCGATGGGAGCGCCCACGTCAGAACCGATCGGGGTCGTCGCGCCCGTCGAGGTCGCCGTTGGGCCGAGCGTCTCGCAGCAGGCCCTCGATGATCTCGCCGGCGCCGGCGGGGTCTCCGGGGTTGGTGCCCTCGGGGCCGCGGTGCCAGCCCTCGGCCACGGCGATGGTGTCACCCCGCACGTCGAACACCCGACCCGTGACGTGCCGGGCCTGCGGGCTGGCCAGCCACGTGGCGACGGTGGCCACCCAGCGGGGGGCGAGGCGCTCGCGCAGGTCGTCGGAGATGTTCTCCTCGCCGCCCATGAGCGGGGTGACCAGGCGGGTGAGCGCCGTGGGAGCCAGGCAGTTGGCGGTGACGCCGATGCGCCCGAGCTCCAGGGCGCACACCATGGTGAACCCGGCGATGCCGGCCTTGGCGGCGCCGTAGTTGGCCTGGCCGACGTTGCCGTAGAGGCCCGACGGCGACGCCGTGTTGATGATGCGGGCGTCGACCTCCTCGCCGGCCTTGGCCTGCGAGCGCCAGTACGCGGCGGCGTGGCGGGTGGGGCAGAAGTGGCCCTTCAGGTGGACGCCGACCACGTCGTCCCAGTCGGCCTCGCCCATCGAGAAGATCATCTTGTCCCGGAGGATGCCGGCGTTGTTCACGAGGATGTCGAGGCGGCCGAACGTCTCCACCGCTTGGGCCACCATGGCCTCGGCCTCGGCGAAGTCGGTCACGTTGGACCCGTTCACCACCGCCGCTCCGCCCATGGCCTCGATCTCGGCCACCACCTCGTTGGCCGGCCCGGCGTCGGCGCCGCTGCCGTCGGGCTGGGCGCCGAGGTCGTTGACCACCACCGCCGCGCCCTCCGACGCCAGCATCAGCGCGTGCTCCCGACCGATCCCCCGGCCGGCGCCCGTCACGATCGCCACCCGCCCCTCGCACAGACCAGCCATCGAGCACGTC